>NZ_JAAQQT010000646.1:0-15303 GCF_011742065.1 Aquabacterium sp. A08 | reverse complement strand
TCCATCCACCTTTCAAGAGCAACGAACATGAAAAAGTTCCTATTGAGCCTGTGCCTGGGGTTGGGCCTGACGTTTGGCGGTGTGGCTGCCATGGCGCAGTCCGACGCCGCCCCGGCCGCCGTCACCGCACCCGCAGCCGATGCCGCCGCAGCGCCCGTCGCTGAAGCCCCGGCGGCCGCGCCGGCCGAAGCCGTGGCCGCCGAAGCACCGGCCGCCGAGGCCCCCGCCGCCCCGGTTCCGGAAACCATGGACAAGGGCGACGTGGCCTGGATGATGGTGTCCACGCTGCTGGTCATCATGATGGCGGTGCCCGGCCTGGCGCTGTTCTACGGCGGCCTGGTGCGCAGCAAGAACATGCTGTCCGTGCTGATGCAGGTGATGGTGGTGTTCTCGCTGATCAGCGTGCTGTGGGCCGTCTATGGCTACAGCCTGGCGTTCGGTGGTGAGGGCCTGATCATCGGCAACCTGGACAAGGTGTTCCTGTCCGGCATCACCATGGAGACCCTGGCGGCCACCTTCACGCCCGGCGTGATGATCCCCGAGTTCATCTTCATCGCTTTCCAGGCCACTTTCGCCGGCATCACCTGTGCCCTGATCGTCGGCTCCTTCGCCGAGCGCATCAAGTTCGGGGCCGTGCTGCTGTTCTCGGTGATCTGGTTCACCTTCAGCTACCTGCCGATCGCCCACATGGTGTGGGGTGCCGGCGGCTACCTGTTCGACAAGGGTGCGCTGGACTTCGCCGGCGGTACCGTGGTGCACATCAACGCCGCCATGGCCGGTCTGGTCGGTGCGTACATGGTGGGCAAGCGCATTGGCTATGGCCGCGAAGCCATGGCCCCGCACAGCCTGACGCTGACCATGGTGGGTGCTTCCCTGCTGTGGGTGGGCTGGTTCGGCTTCAACGCCGGCTCCAACCTGGAAGCCAACGGCGGTGCCGCCCTGGCCTTCGTCAACACCCTGGTCGCCACCGCCGCCGCCGTGCTGTCGTGGTCCATCGGTGAAGCCCTGCACAAAGGCAAGGCCTCCATGCTGGGTGCCGCTTCCGGTGCCGTCGCCGGCCTGGTGGCCATCACCCCGGCCTGCGGCACCGTCGGCCCGATGGGCGCCATCGTCATCGGCCTGATCTCCGGCTTCCTGTGCCTGTGGGGCGTGAGCGGCCTGAAGAAGATGCTGGGTGCCGACGACTCGCTGGACGTGTTCGGTGTCCACGGCGTGGGCGGTATCGTCGGTGCGCTGCTGACCGCGGTGTTCTCTGCCAGCTCGCTGGGCGGCGTCAAGGGCGACGACTTCTCCATCGCCCACCAGCTCTACGTGCAGGCCGAAGGCGTGGTGATCACCATGGTGTGGTCGGCGGTCGTGGCCTTCATCGCCTACAAGATCGTGGACATGGTCGTGGGCCTGCGCGTCAGCGAAGAAGCCGAACGCGAAGGTCTGGACATCACCTCGCACGGCGAGAGCGCCTACGGCCGCTGATTCCTGAATTGGTCGCTGTTCCCAAGGCCCGCGCAGCTTCGGCTCGCGGGCCTTTTTGCGTCGGGTGTGCAGGGCCGGGCGGGGGCCGGTGGGCGACAATCGGCCGATGGAATGGATCTGGGTGACCGCGGCCGCTGGCCTGGCGGGGTTTGTGGACGCGATCGTCGGTGGCGGCGGCCTGGTGCTGGTGCCGGCGCTGTTTGCGACCTTTCCCGGGGCGCACCCGGCCACGCTGTTCGGGGTGAACAAGGGGGCACAGGTCTGGGGCACGGCCGCGGCCACCTGGCAGTACGCGCGCCGGGTGGACATGCCCTGGCACGCCCTGTGGCCTGCGGCGGCGGTGTGTTTTGCCGGGGCCTGGGCCGGCGCCTGGCTGGTGACACGGGTGCCACCCACCCATTGGCGTCTGGCCTTGCCGCTGGTGCTGTTGGCGGTGCTGCTCTACACCCTGGCCCGCAAAGACCTGGGGCGCCAGCACCGTCCGCGCTACGCCGGCCGCACCGAAGCCGCCGCCGCCTGCGCGCTGGGCCTGGGCATCGGCTTTTACGATGGCTTCTTTGGACCCGGCACCGGCAGTTTTCTGGTGTTCCTGTTCGTGCGTTGGCTGGGCTACGACTTCCTGCACGCCAGCGCCTCGGCCAAGTGGCTCAACACCACCTCCAACCTGGCGGCGCTGTCGCTGTTCGCCTGGACCGGCCACGTCTGGTGGCATTACGCGCTGGTCATGGCCGTGGCCAATGTGCTGGGCAGCACGCTGGGCGCGCGGCTGGCCCTGCGCCACGGCGCCGGCTTTGTGCGCGGCGTGTTCGTGCTGGTGGTGTCGGTCCTGATCCTCAAAACCGGCTGGGACGCCTACCGCGCCTGGCCCTAAGCGCCGGGCTGGCCGTTGCGGCCCCGGGTGCTGCGGCCGCTCAGGGCTGCGCTTCGGGCGGCCAGGGAATCTCGTCCAGCGTGCGCGGCGTGCCCACGGGCGCGGCGGTCAGGCCCTGCTGGGTGGCGCGGATGTCGTCCTCGCTCGGGTAGCGGCCCAGCAGCAGGTAATCGAACACGCGCCGCGCGATCGGCGCCGCGTGCGCCGCGCCGAAGCCGGCATTTTCCACGACCACGGCCAGCGCCACCTGGGGCCGCTCCACCGGTGCAAAGGCCAGGTAGAGCGAGTGGTCGCGCTGGTGTTCTTCCAGCCGGCGCGCGTCGTAGCGGTCGCGCTGGCCGATGGTCACCGCCTGGGCGGTGCCGGTTTTGCCGCCGCTGCGGTAGGGCGCGCCGGCGAACACCCGGGTCGAGGTGCCTTCCTGCGTCACCGCCTCCATCGCGCTGAGCACCGCCTGCAGGTGCTCGGGGCGGTAGCCCAGCGACACACCGTCGGGCCGCTCGGCCTGGGTGGCGCTGGCGGCGGCCGGGTTCTGGGTGGTGCGGGTCAGGTGCGGGGTGTGGCGCACCCCCTGATTGGCCAGGGTGGCCATGGCCGAGGCCAACTGCAGCATGGTGAAGCTGTTGTAGCCCTGCCCAATGCCGAGCGAAATGGTTTCGCCGGCGAACCAGCGCTGGTCCTGTGGGCGCTTGAAGGTCTGGCGCTTCCAGGCCTGGCTGGGCAGCACGCCGCGGACCTCGCCCTGCAGGTCGATGCCGGTGAGCTGGCCCAGGCCCAGCGGTTTCATGAAGTCGTGGATCGCGTCCACCCCCATGTCGTTGGCCAGGGTGTAGTAGTACACGTTGCTGGAGTAGATGATGCTGCGGCGCAGGTCCACCCCGCCCAGGTTTTTTTCGCCGTGGCTGCGGAAGCGGTGGTTGCCAAACACCCAGTAGCCCGGGTCGTTGACCACGGTGCCCACCTGGCGGGTGCCGGTTTCCAGTGCCGCCAGCGCCATGAAGGGCTTGTAGGTGGACCCCGGCGGGTAGGTGCCGCGCAGCGCCCGGTTCAGCAGCGGCCGGTCGATCGACTCGTTCAGTGCCTTCCAGTTGTCGACGTCGATGCCCTCGACAAACAGGTTGGGGTTGAAGGTGGGCATGCTGACAAAGGCCAGCACCTCGCCGTTTTGCGGGTTGATCGCCACCAGCGCGCCCCGGCGCTGACCGTACAGGCGCTCGACCAGGTGCTGCAGCCGGCTGTCGATGGACAGGGCGATGGTGTCGCCCGGCAGCGGCGCGGTCACGTCGAGCTGGCGCACCGCCTGGCCGGAGGCCGAGGTTTCCACCCGCTCGAAGCCGGTGGTGCCGTGCAACTGGTCCTCGTGGCTTTGCTCCACCCCCAGCTTGCCGATGTGGTCGGTGCCGCGGTAGTTGGCCTGGCGCTCCTCGGGCCATTCGGTCATGGCCTCTTTTTCGCGCTGGTTGATGCGGCCGATGTAGCCGATCACGTGCGCGCCGGTCTCGCCCAGCGGGTACTGGCGCAGGCGCCGCGCCTGGATCTCCACCCCCGGCAGCCGGTACAGCTGCGCCGCCACGCGCGACATTTCCTCGTTGCTCAAGCGGTGGCGCAGCGGCAGCGAGTCGAAGCGCCGCGACTCGGCCATCAGCCGGCGGAAGCGGCGCACGTCGCGCGGCTGCACCTCGACGATCTCGGCCAGGTCGGCCAGGGTGGCGTCCAGGTCGGGGGTGCGCGCCGGCACGATTTCCAGGCTGAAGGTGGCCAGGTTGTCGGCCAGCACCACGCCGTGGCGGTCGACGATGCGCCCGCGCTGCGGCACGATGGGCAGCACCGCGGTGCGGTTGCGCTCGGCCTTGTCGGACAGGTCGTCGTGGCGCGGCACCTGCAGGTAGTAGCTGCGCAGGGCGATCAGGCCCAGGCAGACGCCGACCACCGCCAGGGCCACCCAGACCCGGGTGCGAAACAAGGCCAGCTGGCGCTGGACGTCCTTGAATTCGGTCATGCCGGGGCCTCAGATGGGGCGGTTTTCATCGGGGTCGTGGGCGCGCCGCTGCGGCGCCAGCAACAGCTGCGTGGCCAGCGGCCAGAGCAGCGTTTCCAGCACCGGGGCCAGGGCCAGCCCCCAGCCGGGCGCGGTGTCGCCGGCCAGCAGACGCACCAGCCACTGCAGCGCGTGGGCCACCGCGAACAGGGGCAGCACGTGCAGTGCCTGGGTGGGCAGGTTGAACCACAGCAGGCGGCGGTGCACCAACACCGCCAGGTAGCCCAGCACGGTGTAGGCCAGCGCGTGCTGGCCCAGCAGGGCGCCGTGGTGCACGTCCACCAGCAGGCCCAGCGCGAACGCGGTGCCCACGCCCACCCGCAGCGGCTGGTGCACGCTCCAGAACACCAGCACCACCGCCAGCAGGTCGGGCATCCAGGGCGCCCGCCCGGCCAGCCCCACCTGCGCGGCCATGCCCAGCACCAGCGTGGCCAGCAGCGAGCCCCAGACGAACCACGGGTTGGCCGGCAGCAGCAGCGCCTGGCCCGGTCGCATGATCATCGCGCCGCCTCCGCCCCAGGGCGGCGCCCGTCGCTCAAGGGGTCGACCACCAGCACGTGCAGCGTGTTGTGCATGCGCGCCAGCGGTTCGCATTCGATGCGCGAGAAGCCCGAGCCATCGACCACCGCCACCTTCAACACCCGCGCCACCGGCAGGCCGGGCGGGTAAATGCCGTCCACCCCGCTGGTGGTCAGGATGTCGCCCGGCTCGGCCTCGGTGTTGACCGACTCGAAGCGCAGCTCCAGCCGGCCTTCGCGCGCGCCCTGCACCCCGAACGCCAGGCTGCGCTGCCCGGTGCGGGTGTTGATGACGGGGATGGCCTGCTGATTGTCGATCAGCAGCGTCACCTCGGCCGTGGCGGGGTAGACCCGCGTGACCTGGCCCATGACGCCGTAACCGTCCATCACCGGCGAGCCGGGCTGCACGCCCTGGGCCTGGCCCTGGTCGATGACGACCTTGCGCGAATAGGGGTCGGGGGACTCGTAGAGGATTTCGGCGCCGCGCGCGTTGGGCGGCAGCCGCTCGCGCATGCCCAGCAGGGTGCGCAGTTCGCGGTTTTCCTGGGCCAGGTGCTCGACGATGCTGGCACGCTGCGCCTGGCGCACCAGTTCGGTGCGCGCCTCGGCCGCCGCCTGCTGGGCGTCGGCCAGGCTGCCCACGTAGTGGCCGGCCCACTGCGCCAGCCGCACCGGTTGCAGCGCCAGCCACTGCACCGGGTAGAGCACGCTGGCGGTGGCCGCGCGCAGCGGCGCGGTCCACTGGCGGCGGGCGTCCACCACCATCAGCAGCAGCGCCAGCGCGCTGAGCACCACCAGCTTGGAAAACGCCGACGGCCCTTGCTTGAAGAAGGGCGGCGGGGCGCGGTCGACGGTACCGAGCGGCATGGTCGACGGCGTGCGGGCTTATTCGTTGGTGAAGATGCTGCCGCCCAGGCGGTCCATGCGGTCCAGCGCCATGCCGCACCCCTTGACCACGCACAGCAGCGGTTCCTCGGCCACCAGCACCGGCAGGCCGGTTTCTTCGGACAGCAGGCGGTCCAGGTCGCGCAGCAGGGCGCCACCGCCGGTCAGCATCATGCCGCGCTCGGCGATGTCGGCGCCCAGCTCGGGCGGGGTCTGTTCCAGCGCGGTCTTGACGGCGCTGACGATCTGGTTGATCGGGTCGGTCAGGGCCTCCAGCACCTCGTTGGAGCTGATGGTGAAGCTGCGCGGCACGCCTTCGCTCAGGTTGCGGCCCTTGACTTCCATTTCCTTGACCTCGGAGCCCGGGAAGGCGCTGCCGATGCTCTTCTTGATGGCCTCGGCCGTGGGCTCACCGATCAGCATGCCGTAGTTGCGGCGGATGTAGTTGATGATGGCCTCGTCGAACTTGTCGCCGCCCACCCGCACGCTGCCCTTGTAGACCATGCCGCCCAGGGAAATGACGCCGACTTCGGTGGTGCCCCCGCCGATGTCCACCACCATGGAGCCGGACGCCTCGGACACCGGCAGGCCGGCGCCGATGGCCGCGGCCATGGGTTCCTCGATCAGGTAGACCTCGGCGGCGCCGGCGCCCAGCGCGCTTTCGCGGATGGCGCGGCGCTCCACCTGGGTGGAGCCGCAGGGCACGCAGATGATGATGCGTGGGCTCGGCTTGAGCATCGAGCGCGGGTGCACCATCTTGATGAACTGCTTGAGCATCTGTTCGGTGACGGTGAAGTCGGCGATCACGCCGTCCTTCATGGGCCGGATGGCTTCGATGTTGCCGGGCACCTTGCCTAGCATGGCCTTGGCCTCGTGGCCCACGGCCTGGATGGTTTTCTTGCCCTGGGGGCCGCCTTCGTGGCGGATCGAGACCACCGAGGGCTCGTCCAGCACGATGCCCTTGTTGCGCACGTAAATGAGGGTGTTGGCGGTGCCGAGGTCGATGGCCAGGTCGGTCGAGAAGCGCCGACGGAAAGATTCGAACATGATGGAGCGTCCAGTGCGGCCTGCCCGGGGCCCGGCTTGCGCATGTACGCGGGCAGCGCCGGAGTGTTTTTGGCTGAAAATCGGGGTGGTTTGTGGAAACTTCGGGTCCGAAAGCCGTGCTTTTCGGACCGGTTCACCAAACCTTGGATAATACCGCATCCCCTGTGTATAACTTTGACCGCGTCGCCCCGGCGCCGGTTTTTTCCTTGGTTTTACACGCGGTTTCATTCCCCGCGACCAACCCCTGACCACCCCCATGTCCCTGACCTTGCAAGACATCGGCCGCATCGCCAACCTGGCGCGGCTGGAGCTGGACGAGGCGCATGCCCAGGGCATGCTGACCCGCCTGAACGGCTTTTTCGACACCGTGGAACAGATGCGGGCGGTGGACACCACCGGCGTGGAGCCGCTGGCCCACCCCACCGCCGTGATCGACCACGTGGCGCTGCGCCTGCGCGACGACGTGGTGAGCGAACCCAACCAGCGCGACGCCAACCAGCGCAGCGCCCCGGCCGTGGAGCGCGGCCTGTTCCTGGTGCCCAAGGTGATTGAATGAACGACTTGCACCAACTCGACGTGACCGCGTTGGCGGCCCGGCTGGCCGCGCGCGAGGTCTCCAGCGTGGAAGTGACCCAGCACTTCCTGGCCCGCGCCCGGGCGCACGCCCATTTGGGCGCCTATTTGGCCTTGAACGAAGACGCCAGCCTGGCCCAGGCCCGCGCCGCCGACGCCCGCCTCGCCGCGGGCGAGCGCAGCCCCTTGCTGGGCGTGCCGCTGGCGCACAAGGACATCTTCGTCACCACCGACTTCCCGACCACCGCCGGCAGCAAGATGCTGGAAGGCTACCGCAGCCCGTTCGACGCCACCGTGGTGCGCCAACTGGCCGACGCCGGCATGGTGACGCTGGGCAAGCTGAATTGCGACGAATTCGCCATGGGCTCGGGCAACGACAACTCGGCCTACGGCCCGGCGCGCAACCCCTGGGACACCGAGCGCGTGCCCGGCGGCTCCTCGGGCGGTTCCGCCGCCGCGGTGGCCGCGGGCCTGGCCCCGGCCGCCACCGGCACCGACACCGGCGGCTCGATCCGCCAGCCCGCCAGCTTCACCGGCATCACCGGCATCAAACCCACCTACGGGCGTTGCTCGCGCTACGGCATGGTGGCCTACGCCTCCAGCCTGGACCAGGCCGGCCCCATGGCCCGCAGCGCGCGCGACTGCGCTCTGTTGCTCAGCGCCATGGCCGGCCCGGACCTGGACCGCGATTCCACCAGCCTGGACCGCCCGGCCGAGGACTACACCGCCGGGCTGGGCCAGCCCCTGGCCGGTGCCACCGCCGCGCAGCCGCTCAAGGGCCTGCGCATCGGCCTGCCCAAAGAGTTTTTTGGCGACGGCTGCGCCCCCGACGTGCTGGCCGCCCTGCGTGCTGCCTTGGCCGAGTACGAAAAGCTGGGCGCCACGCTGGTGGACATTTCCCTACCGCGCACCGAACTGTCCATTCCCGCCTACTACATCATCGCCCCGGCCGAGGCCAGCTCCAACCTCAGCCGCTTCGACGGCGTGAAGTTCGGCCACCGCGCGAAAGACTACGCCGACCTGGCCGACATGTACAAGAAGTCGCGCAGCGAAGGCTTTGGGCGGGAGGTGCAGCGCCGCATCCTGATCGGCACCTACGTGCTGAGCCACGGCTACTACGACGCCTACTACATCAAGGCGCAGCAGATCCGCCGCCTGATCGCGCAGGACTTCCAGGCCGCCTTCCAGCAATGCGACGTGATCGCCGGCCCGGTGGCGCCCAGCGTGGCGTGGAAGATCGGCGAGAAGAACGACGACCCCGTGGCCGCCTACCTGGCCGACATCTACACGCTGCCGGCGTCGCTCTCCGGCCTGCCGGGCATGAGCGTGCCGGTGGGCTTGGGCGCCGCGGGCATGCCTGTCGGTATGCAGCTGATCGGCAATTACTTCCAGGAGGCGCGCCTGCTGGGCGCGGCCCACCATTTCCAGTGCGCCACCGACTGGCACACCCGCGCCCCGGCCGGGTGCTGAAGGGGCAAGACACCATGAGCAAAGCAACATCCCTGTTGGTGCAGGGTTACGAGGTCGTGATCGGCTTCGAGACCCACGCCCAACTCTCCACGAACAGCAAAATTTTCAGCCGCGCCAGCGTGGCCTTTGGCGCCGAGCCCAACACCCAGGCCTGCGCGGTGGACATGGCCTTGCCCGGCACGCTGCCGGTCATGAACCGGGGCGCGGTCGAGCGCGCCATCCGGTTCGGCCTGGCCGTGGGCTCCCACGTGGCCGAGCGCAGCGTTTTTGCGCGCAAAAACTACTTCTACCCCGACTTGCCCAAGGGTTATCAGATCAGCCAGTTCGAGATCCCGGTGGTCCAGGGCGGCGAGGTGTCGTTCTACTTGGGCGACGAGAAAAAGACCGTGCGCCTGGTGCGTGCCCACCTGGAAGAAGACGCGGGCAAATCGCTGCACGAGGACTTCCACGGCCAGTCCGGCATCGACCTGAACCGCGCCGGCACGCCCTTGCTGGAGATCGTGACCGAGCCCGACATCCGCTCCAGCGCCGAGGCCGTGGCCTACGCCAAGGAGCTGCACAAGATCGTCACCTGGATCGGCATCTGCGACGGCAACATGCAGGAAGGCAGCTTCCGCTGCGACGCCAACGTGAGCGTGCGCAAGCCGGGCGCGCCGCTGGGCACGCGCCGCGAGATCAAGAACCTGAACTCCTTCAAGTTCATGCAGCAGGCCATCGACTTCGAGGTGCGCTGGCAGATCGAACAGATCGAAGACGGTTTTGAGATCCAGCAGGCCACCGTGCTGTTCGACCCCGACACCGGCGAAACCCGCGCCATGCGCACCAAGGAAGACGCGGCCGACTACCGCTACTTCCCCGACCCCGACCTGCCGCCGCTGGTGATCGAGCGCGAGTGGGTGGAGCGGGTGCGCGCCGAGATGCCCGAGTTGCCACGCGCCCAGGCCGAGCGCTTCGTGCGCGACTACGGCCTGCCCGAATACGATGCCACCACGCTGACGCAAAGCCCGGCGATGGGCGTCTACTTCGAGGCCGCGGCCCAAGCCTGTGGCCAGCCCAAGCTGGTCAGCAACTGGGTCATGGGCGAGGTGTCGCGCCGCCTGAACGCGGAGGAAAAAGACATCACCCAGGCGCCGGTGAGCGCGGCGCAACTGGCGGCCCTGATCGCCCGCATTGCCGACAACACCATCAGCAACAACGCCGCCCGGCAGGTGCTGGACGCGCTGTGGGGGCAGATGGCCGCTGGAGAAACGGGTTCAGATCGCTTTGAAGCAGCCGGTAGCGCGACCGCGCAGATCGACGCCCTCATCGAGGCCAAGGGCCTCAAGCAGATGAACGACAGCGGCGCGCTGGAGGCCCTCATCGCCCAGGTGGTGGCGGCCAACGAGAAGAACGTGGCCGAGTACCGCGCCGGCAAGGACAAGGCCTTCAACGCGCTGGTGGGGCAGGTCATGAAGGCCAGCCAGGGCAAAGCCAACCCGGGCCAGGTCAACGAGCTGCTGAAACAGGCGCTGGGCTGATCAGCGCTTGGGCTGGGCGGGGGCCGCTGGCTGCTGCACCCAGAGGCGCTGCAGCAGCTGCAGCTCTTCGTCGAACAGGGCGTTGAGGCGGACCTTCTCGCGCTCCTGGTCGGCCAGGTACTGCGCCTGCAGCTCGCGCTGCTGCGCGTTGTCGGCCTGGCGGCGCTTGAGCCATTCCGGGGCTTTGCTCGGGTCCCGTTGGTAGAACTCCAGTTCTTCCTCGATGGCTCGGCGCTGCTGGTTCAACTCCTGTTCGCGCTTGAGCACCGCGGCCATCACGTCGTCGATCTGGTGCAGGGCGTCGGCGCGGGCGCGCTGGTGCGCGTCGGTGTTGGGGTAGCGGTTGAGCAGCAGCTGTTCGCGCCGGCGCTGTTCGTTCAGGCGGGCCAGGGCCTCGGCCTCGGCCTTGAGGCGCGCGGCTTCGGCGGCGCGTTCGGCGGCGGTGGGTTCGGGCCGCACCACCCGGCGCAGCGTGCCGCTGCGGTTGAGTTCGCGCTGCTCCCGGTCCATGCATTCGGCGATGGGGCGGTCGGAGGTCAGGCGCCGGCCCTGGGCGTCCACGCAGGTGTAGATGCTGCCGGTCTGGGCGCTGGCGCTGCCTGCCCACAGCAGGAGTACACCGGCCCAGACGGCCCCCCACCGGCCAGGGTGCGGCCTGGGACGCGGCACTGGGGCGTAACGGGCAGCGGGGCGTGGCATGGGGGCGGAAGGGGGGTCACTGCACGCCGTAGCGGTCGCGGTAGGCCTGCACCCGCTGGCGGTGTTCGGCCATGGCGTCGCCCGCGTGGGCTTGCAGATACTGCAGCAAATCGGCCAGCTTGGCAATCGCGCAGACCTGCAGGCCCAGCTGTTCGCGCACGTACTGCACCGCGCTGTAGGGCACGTCGCGCACGCCGCCTTCGGGGGCGGGTTCGGTGGCCATTTCCTGGCGGTCCAGCGCGATCGCCACCGCGTGCGGCGTGGCGCCGGCGGCGCGGATCAACGCGATCGATTCGCGCGCGGCGGTGCCGGCGCTCATCACGTCGTCGATCACCAGCACCCGGCCCTGCAGCGGCGCGCCCACCAGGGTGCCGCCTTCGCCGTGGTCCTTGGCTTCCTTGCGGTTGTAGGCAAACGGCACGTTGCGCCCTTGCCGCGCCAGTTCGATGGCCACAGCCGCCGCCAGCGGGATGCCCTTGTAGGCGGGGCCGAAGATCATGTCGAACCCGACGCCGCTGGCCAGGATGCGCTGGGCGTAGAACTCGGCCAACCGGCCCAGCTTGGCGCCGTCGTCGAACAGGCCGGCGTTGAAGAAGTAGGGGCTCAGGCGCCCGGCCTTGGTCTTGAATTCGCCAAAGCGCAGCACGCCCGATTCGACGGAAAATTGCACAAACGCCTGCGCCAGTGCATCGACCGGCGCGCCTGCTTCAACCACCATGGGGAAATCCTTGTTTCGACTGACCAGCCTCAACCTCAACGGCATCCGTTCCGCCACCGCCAAGGGGCTCGAAGAATGGGTCGCGGCCACTGCGCCCGATTGTATGGGCGTGCAGGAGCTCAAGGCCCAGGCGCCCGACGTGGCCGGCAAGTTCGAGGCCCTGGCCGGGCTGCAGGGCTATTTCCACTACGCGGTCAAGAAGGGCTATTCGGGCGTGGGCCTGTACACCCGCCACGCGCCCAGCGACGTGGTGGTGGGCATGGGCGAGCCCGAGTTCGACGACGAAGGCCGCTGCGTGGAGCTGCGTTTCGACACGCCGCAGCGCAAGTTCAGCCTCCTCAGTTGCTATTTCCCCAGCGGCTCGTCGGGTGACGAGCGGCAGGCGGCCAAGTACCGCTTCCTGGACCGCATCTACCCCTGGTTGGCCGGCCTGCGCGCCCAGCGCGAGGTGCTGCTGGTGGGCGACGTGAACATCGCCCACCACGAAAAAGACCTGAAAAACTGGAAAGGCAACCTGAAGAACAGCGGCTTTTTGCCCGAAGAACGCGCCTGGATGACCAAGCTGCTCACCGAAGGCGGCCTGGTGGACGTGTACCGCCGCCTGCACCCCGACGAGTCCGACGCCGCCTACACCTGGTGGAGCAACCGCGGCCAGGCCTGGGCCAAGAACGTGGGCTGGCGCATCGACTACCACCTGGCCACGCCGGCGCTGGCCGCCACCGCCCGCCGCGCCAGCGTGTACAAGGACCAGCGCTTCAGCGACCACGCGCCGTTGACGGTGGAGTACGACTTCACCTTGTGAGCGCCGGCCCCAGGCGAGGGGCCGGGTCGCTGCCGCTCGGCCCGGTGCCTCAGTGGCCGTGCTGGATGCGGTAGATGACCGTGGTGCCGCTGGTTTCGTGGCCCACCACCAGCCAGGGGGTGCCGTCGGGCGAGTCCTGCGCGGGGATCACCAGCACGCCTTCGGGACCGCGGTCGCCGTCCATGCCCTGGCGGCTGTTGGTGTAGTGCACGAACTGCGGTGCGCGCGGTTGCGTCACGTCGTAGACCATGATGCCGCCGACCCGCTCCAGCCCGATGAAGGCGTAGGTGCGGCTGCCCAGGCGCGCCACCGCCACGCCTTCGGGCTCGGGGCCTTTGGCCGGGCTGCGGTCGTCCAGCGTGGCGTTGTCGTTGCTGGCGTTGAAGGGCACGTTGGGCAGGTTCTGGGTCAAGCGCTCGAACTGGTCGCCCGAATCGAAGACGCGGTTCAGGTCGGTGTCCCAGATGGAGAAGGAGCGGGCGCCGAAGGACACGAGTTCGTTGCACTGGCCGGCGGCGTTCTTGCCGGTGCGCTGGCCGCCGGGGAACTGGGTGATGCGCAGGCGGCCCAGGTTGGAGTCGTTGCCCAGGGTGGTCGCGGCCGGCCCGAAGACGGCGGGGTCGAAACCGCCCACGCCACAGTGATCGCGCACGCGCGGGTCTTCGCGGCCGCCGGGCAGGCCGGCGTATTCGCGGGCGTCGCCCTCGTTGGCGGTGATCAGGTAGGTCTGGCCGTTGACGCTGTAGCTGGCGATGGCGTCGGGCATGTACAGGCCCTTGACCGGCACCGGGGCAATGTTCACCCGTGGCTGGCCGCTGTTGGTGTTGACGCCGGCGTCCTCGTTGCTCACGTCCATGCCGTTGCCGGGCAGGCTGTGGTCTTTGGTGCCCAGCGGCTTGATGTCGGTGACGGTGGCCGAGGCGATGTCGAGCACTGCCACGGCGTTGTTTTCCTGCAGGGTGATGTAGGCGGTGCGGCCGTGGTCGGCCACGGCGATGTATTCGGGCTCCAGGTCTTGCGCCACGCTGGCGCCCGGCCCAAAAATGCGCACGCCGGCGGCCAGCAGGGCGTCTTTGCGGTCGTTGAAGGCGCGGAAATCGGCGGTGCGCACCGGCAGGGCCAACTGGTGGCTCTGGGCGTTGAGGGCGCGCACGTCGATCAGGCTGATGGAGCCTTCGGGGTCCACCGAATCGGCCTGACCATAGGAATTGGGTTCGCCCTCGTTGGCCACCAGCAGGGTGGCGCCGTTGGGGGTGAAGGTCAGCATGTCGGGCAGGGCGCCCACCGGGGCGGTGCCGGCCACGCCCAGGTCGCGGGTGCGCAGCACCACCACGCGGCCGGGGTCGGTTTTGACGCGGGCTTCCACCGCCAGCGCCACCAGGCCCTGGTGCACCGCCACGCTGTTGACGCCGCCGGCGTCGGGCCAGTAGTCGGTGGCCTTCAGGGTGGCGACCAGCTGCGGCGCCGCGGCCTGACGCACGTCCAGCACGTCCACCGTGCCCAGCGCGCCGTTGACGACGTAGAGGCGGCGGGTGGCGGGGTCGTAGGCGGTGACTTCCGACGAGCTGGCGCCGCCAGGGTGGGCAAAGCCGCCGATCTTCTCCAGCGTGAGGCCGCCGGGGGCCTGGGTGGCCGATTGGGCGGCGGCGCCGACGGCGACGGCGACGGCGAGCAGGGCGGCGCCCGCAAGGGGGCGCCAGGCAAAGGGCAGAGGTTTCATGGGTGGGCCTGTGTGTGACGGGGTTGACCGCCGCACTCTAGGCCGCGCGGGTGTCAGTTTGATGACGCCGGCGCTGGGTTGGCCACCCCGCTGGCCACGTGCCCGGCCGGCACATGGCGCGCGGCGTGTTCGATGTGGCCGGTCTGGTCGTCGAAGAAAAAGTCGGGTTCGAACTCGCGCAGGAATTCGCCCTTGGGCAGGCCGCCCAGGAACAGCGCCTCGTCCACCTCGATGTGCCAGTCCATCAGGGTGCGGATGGCGCGTTCGTGGGCCGGTGCGCTGCGGGCGGTGACCAGCGCGGTGCGGATGCGCATGTGCGCGGTGCCCGCGTCCTGCAGGCGGTGCAGCGCTTCGAGCAGCGGCTTGAACGGCCCACCGGGCAGGGGCTGGGCGGCCTTGCTGGACTCGTGCTGCTGGAAGGCGTTCAGGCCCTGGGCCTGGAACACCCGCTCGGCCTCGTCGGAGAACAGCACCGCGTCGCCGTCGAAGGCGATGCGCACCTCGTGCGGGTGGGCGTCGCTGGCGTGCACCGACTGCGGGTACACCTGCGCCGCGGGCACGCCCGCGTCGAGCGCGGCGCGCACGTCGCTCAGGTGGGTGGAGAGGAACAGGTGGGCGCGCAGCGGCCGCAGGTAACGCCACGGCGCCTGGCCGCGGGTGAACACGCCGCGTTGGATGGGCAGGCCGTAGTGCTGGGCCGAGCGGAACACCCGCATGCCCGAGACCGGGTCGTTGCGCGAGAGGATGACCACCTCCACCCGCGGGGTGTCGCCGGTGTTGAAACTGAGCAGCTTGCGCACCAGCGAAAACGCCACACCCGGGCCGGCCGGTTGCTCCAGTCGCTCCAGCTGCAACCGCATGTAGGCGCGGTCGTCGCCGTCTTCGAAGACACGGTTCTCGGCCTCGAAGTCGAACAGGGCGCGGGAGGAAATGGCGACGACGAGCTGGCCTTCGAGGGTGGCGGGCATGGTG
>NZ_JAAQQT010000645.1:0-15293 GCF_011742065.1 Aquabacterium sp. A08 | reverse complement strand
TCCATCCACCTTTCAAGAGCAACGAACATGAAAAAGTTCCTATTGAGCCTGTGCCTGGGGTTGGGCCTGACGTTTGGCGGTGTGGCTGCCATGGCACAGTCCGACGCCGCCCCGGCCGCCGTCACCGCACCCGCGGCCGATGCTGCCGCGCCCGTCGCTGAAGCCCCGGCGGCCGCGCCGGCCGAAGCCGTGGCCGCCGAGGCACCGGCCGCCGAAGCCGCCGCACCCGCGCCCACCGTCGACAAGGGCGATGTGGCCTGGATGATGGTGTCCACGCTGCTGGTCATCATGATGGCGGTGCCTGGCCTGGCGCTGTTCTACGGCGGCCTGGTGCGCAGCAAGAACATGCTGTCCGTGCTGATGCAGGTGATGGTGGTGTTCTCGCTGATCAGCGTGTTGTGGGCCGTTTACGGCTACAGCCTGGCGTTCGGTGGGGCCGGCCTCGTCATCGGCAACCTGGACAAGGTGTTCCTGTCCGGCATCACCATGGATTCGCTGGCCGCGACCTTCACCGACGGCGTGATGATCCCCGAATTCATCTTCATCGCCTTCCAGGCCACCTTCGCCGGTATCACCTGCGCCCTGATCGTCGGCTCCTTCGCCGAGCGCATCAAGTTCGGTGCCGTGCTGCTGTTCTCGGTGATCTGGTTCACCTTCAGCTACCTGCCGATCGCCCACATGGTGTGGGGCGAGGGCGGCTACCTGCTGGACAAGGGCGCGCTGGACTTCGCCGGCGGCACCGTGGTGCACATCAACGCCGCCATGGCCGGTCTGGTCGGTGCGTACATGGTGGGCAAGCGCATCGGCTATGGCCGCGAAGCCATGGCCCCGCACAGCCTGACGCTGACCATGGTGGGTGCTTCCCTGCTGTGGGTGGGCTGGTTCGGCTTCAACGCCGGTTCCAACCTGGAGTCCAACAGCGGTGCGGCCCTGGCCTTCATCAACACCCTGGTCGCCACCGCCGCCGCCGTGCTGTCGTGGTCCATTGGTGAAGCCCTGCACAAAGGCAAGGCCTCCATGCTGGGTGCCGCTTCCGGTGCCGTCGCCGGCCTGGTGGCCATCACCCCGGCCTGCGGTTCCGTCGGCCCGATGGGCGCCATCGTCATCGGTCTGGTGTCGGGCTTCCTGTGCCTGTGGGGCGTGAGCGGCCTGAAGAAGATGCTGGGCGCCGACGACTCGCTGGACGTGTTCGGTGTGCACGGCGTGGGCGGTATCGTGGGTGCGCTGCTGACCGGCGTGTTCGCGGCCCCTGGCCTGGGCGGCACCGGCGGCGAGGACTTCTCCATCGCCGGCCAGCTCTACATCCAGGCCGAAGGCGTGGTGATCACCATGGTGTGGTCGGCGGTCGTGGCCTTCATCGCCTACAAGATCGTGGACATGGTCATGGGCCTGCGTGTCAGCGAAGAAGCCGAACGCGAAGGTCTGGACATCACCTCGCACGGCGAGAGCGCCTACGGCCGCTGATTCCTGAATCGGTCGCTGTTCCCCGGCCCGCGCAGCTTCGGCTCGCGGGCCTTTTTGCGTCGGGTGCGCAGGGCCGGGCGGGGGCCGGTGGGCGACAATCGGCCGATGGAATGGATCTGGGTGACCGCGGCCGCTGGTCTGGCGGGGTTTGTGGACGCGATCGTCGGTGGCGGTGGCCTGGTGCTGGTGCCGGCGCTGTTTGCGACCTTTCCCGGGGCGCACCCGGCCACGCTGTTCGGGGTGAACAAGGGGGCGCAGGTCTGGGGCACGGCCGCGGCCACCTGGCAGTACGCGCGCCGGGTGGACATGCCCTGGCACGCCCTGTGGCCGGCGGCGGCGGTGTGTTTTGCCGGGGCCTGGGCCGGCGCCTGGCTGGTGACGCGGGTGCCACCCACCCATTGGCGCCTGGCCTTGCCGCTGGTGCTGTTGGCGGTGCTGCTCTACACCCTGGCCCGCAAAGACCTGGGGCGCCAGCACCGACCCCGTTACGCCGGCCGCACCGAAGCCGCCGCCGCCTGCGCGCTGGGCCTGGGCATCGGCTTTTACGACGGCTTTTTCGGGCCCGGCACCGGCAGTTTCCTGGTGTTCCTGTTCGTGCGTTGGCTGGGCTACGACTTCCTGCACGCCAGCGCCTCGGCCAAGTGGCTCAACACCACCTCCAACCTGGCGGCGCTGTCGCTGTTCGCCTGGACCGGCCACGTCTGGTGGCATTACGCGCTGGTCATGGCCGTGGCCAATGTGCTGGGCAGCACGCTGGGCGCGCGGCTGGCCCTGCGCCACGGCGCCGGCTTTGTGCGCGGCGTGTTCGTGCTGGTGGTGTCGGTCCTGATCCTCAAAACCGGCTGGGACGCCTACCGCGCCTGGCCCTAAGCGCCGGGCTGGCCGTTGCGGCCCCGGGTGCTGCGGCCGCTCAGGGCTGCGCTTCGGGCGGCCAGGGAATCTCGTCCAGCGTGCGCGGCGTGCCCACGGGCGCGGCGGTCAGGCCCTGCTGGGTGGCGCGGATGTCGTCCTCGCTCGGGTAGCGGCCCAGCAGCAGGTAATCGAACACGCGCCGCGCGATCGGCGCCGCGTGCGCCGCGCCGAAGCCGGCATTTTCCACGACCACGGCCAGCGCCACCTGGGGCCGCTCCACCGGTGCAAAGGCCAGGTAGAGCGAGTGGTCGCGCTGGTGTTCTTCCAGCCGGCGCGCGTCGTAGCGGTCGCGCTGGCCGATGGTCACCGCCTGGGCGGTGCCGGTTTTGCCGCCGCTGCGGTAGGGCGCGCCGGCGAACACCCGGGTCGAGGTGCCTTCCTGCGTCACCGCCTCCATCGCGCTGAGCACCGCCTGCAGGTGCTCGGGGCGGTAGCCCAGCGACACACCGTCGGGCCGCTCGGCCTGGGTGGCGCTGGCGGCGGCCGGGTTCTGGGTGGTGCGGGTCAGGTGCGGGGTGTGGCGCACCCCCTGATTGGCCAGGGTGGCCATGGCCGAGGCCAACTGCAGCATGGTGAAGCTGTTGTAGCCCTGCCCAATGCCGAGCGAAATGGTTTCGCCGGCGAACCAGCGCTGGTCCTGTGGGCGCTTGAAGGTCTGGCGCTTCCAGGCCTGGCTGGGCAGCACGCCGCGGACCTCGCCCTGCAGGTCGATGCCGGTGAGCTGGCCCAGGCCCAGCGGTTTCATGAAGTCGTGGATCGCGTCCACCCCCATGTCGTTGGCCAGGGTGTAGTAGTACACGTTGCTGGAGTAGATGATGCTGCGGCGCAGGTCCACCCCGCCCAGGTTTTTTTCGCCGTGGCTGCGGAAGCGGTGGTTGCCAAACACCCAGTAGCCCGGGTCGTTGACCACGGTGCCCACCTGGCGGGTGCCGGTTTCCAGTGCCGCCAGCGCCATGAAGGGCTTGTAGGTGGACCCCGGCGGGTAGGTGCCGCGCAGCGCCCGGTTCAGCAGCGGCCGGTCGATCGACTCGTTCAGTGCCTTCCAGTTGTCGACGTCGATGCCCTCGACAAACAGGTTGGGGTTGAAGGTGGGCATGCTGACAAAGGCCAGCACCTCGCCGTTTTGCGGGTTGATCGCCACCAGCGCGCCCCGGCGCTGACCGTACAGGCGCTCGACCAGGTGCTGCAGCCGGCTGTCGATGGACAGGGCGATGGTGTCGCCCGGCAGCGGCGCGGTCACGTCGAGCTGGCGCACCGCCTGGCCGGAGGCCGAGGTTTCCACCCGCTCGAAGCCGGTGGTGCCGTGCAACTGGTCCTCGTGGCTTTGCTCCACCCCCAGCTTGCCGATGTGGTCGGTGCCGCGGTAGTTGGCCTGGCGCTCCTCGGGCCATTCGGTCATGGCCTCTTTTTCGCGCTGGTTGATGCGGCCGATGTAGCCGATCACGTGCGCGCCGGTCTCGCCCAGCGGGTACTGGCGCAGGCGCCGCGCCTGGATCTCCACCCCCGGCAGCCGGTACAGCTGCGCCGCCACGCGCGACATTTCCTCGTTGCTCAAGCGGTGGCGCAGCGGCAGCGAGTCGAAGCGCCGCGACTCGGCCATCAGCCGGCGGAAGCGGCGCACGTCGCGCGGCTGCACCTCGACGATCTCGGCCAGGTCGGCCAGGGTGGCGTCCAGGTCGGGGGTGCGCGCCGGCACGATTTCCAGGCTGAAGGTGGCCAGGTTGTCGGCCAGCACCACGCCGTGGCGGTCGACGATGCGCCCGCGCTGCGGCACGATGGGCAGCACCGCGGTGCGGTTGCGCTCGGCCTTGTCGGACAGGTCGTCGTGGCGCGGCACCTGCAGGTAGTAGCTGCGCAGGGCGATCAGGCCCAGGCAGACGCCGACCACCGCCAGGGCCACCCAGACCCGGGTGCGAAACAAGGCCAGCTGGCGCTGGACGTCCTTGAATTCGGTCATGCCGGGGCCTCAGATGGGGCGGTTTTCATCGGGGTCGTGGGCGCGCCGCTGCGGCGCCAGCAACAGCTGCGTGGCCAGCGGCCAGAGCAGCGTTTCCAGCACCGGGGCCAGGGCCAGCCCCCAGCCGGGCGCGGTGTCGCCGGCCAGCAGACGCACCAGCCACTGCAGCGCGTGGGCCACCGCGAACAGGGGCAGCACGTGCAGTGCCTGGGTGGGCAGGTTGAACCACAGCAGGCGGCGGTGCACCAACACCGCCAGGTAGCCCAGCACGGTGTAGGCCAGCGCGTGCTGGCCCAGCAGGGCGCCGTGGTGCACGTCCACCAGCAGGCCCAGCGCGAACGCGGTGCCCACGCCCACCCGCAGCGGCTGGTGCACGCTCCAGAACACCAGCACCACCGCCAGCAGGTCGGGCATCCAGGGCGCCCGCCCGGCCAGCCCCACCTGCGCGGCCATGCCCAGCACCAGCGTGGCCAGCAGCGAGCCCCAGACGAACCACGGGTTGGCCGGCAGCAGCAGCGCCTGGCCCGGTCGCATGATCATCGCGCCGCCTCCGCCCCAGGGCGGCGCCCGTCGCTCAAGGGGTCGACCACCAGCACGTGCAGCGTGTTGTGCATGCGCGCCAGCGGTTCGCATTCGATGCGCGAGAAGCCCGAGCCATCGACCACCGCCACCTTCAACACCCGCGCCACCGGCAGGCCGGGCGGGTAAATGCCGTCCACCCCGCTGGTGGTCAGGATGTCGCCCGGCTCGGCCTCGGTGTTGACCGACTCGAAGCGCAGCTCCAGCCGGCCTTCGCGCGCGCCCTGCACCCCGAACGCCAGGCTGCGCTGCCCGGTGCGGGTGTTGATGACGGGGATGGCCTGCTGATTGTCGATCAGCAGCGTCACCTCGGCCGTGGCGGGGTAGACCCGCGTGACCTGGCCCATGACGCCGTAACCGTCCATCACCGGCGAGCCGGGCTGCACGCCCTGGGCCTGGCCCTGGTCGATGACGACCTTGCGCGAATAGGGGTCGGGGGACTCGTAGAGGATTTCGGCGCCGCGCGCGTTGGGCGGCAGCCGCTCGCGCATGCCCAGCAGGGTGCGCAGTTCGCGGTTTTCCTGGGCCAGGTGCTCGACGATGCTGGCACGCTGCGCCTGGCGCACCAGTTCGGTGCGCGCCTCGGCCGCCGCCTGCTGGGCGTCGGCCAGGCTGCCCACGTAGTGGCCGGCCCACTGCGCCAGCCGCACCGGTTGCAGCGCCAGCCACTGCACCGGGTAGAGCACGCTGGCGGTGGCCGCGCGCAGCGGCGCGGTCCACTGGCGGCGGGCGTCCACCACCATCAGCAGCAGCGCCAGCGCGCTGAGCACCACCAGCTTGGAAAACGCCGACGGCCCTTGCTTGAAGAAGGGCGGCGGGGCGCGGTCGACGGTACCGAGCGGCATGGTCGACGGCGTGCGGGCTTATTCGTTGGTGAAGATGCTGCCGCCCAGGCGGTCCATGCGGTCCAGCGCCATGCCGCACCCCTTGACCACGCACAGCAGCGGTTCCTCGGCCACCAGCACCGGCAGGCCGGTTTCTTCGGACAGCAGGCGGTCCAGGTCGCGCAGCAGGGCGCCACCGCCGGTCAGCATCATGCCGCGCTCGGCGATGTCGGCGCCCAGCTCGGGCGGGGTCTGTTCCAGCGCGGTCTTGACGGCGCTGACGATCTGGTTGATCGGGTCGGTCAGGGCCTCCAGCACCTCGTTGGAGCTGATGGTGAAGCTGCGCGGCACGCCTTCGCTCAGGTTGCGGCCCTTGACTTCCATTTCCTTGACCTCGGAGCCCGGGAAGGCGCTGCCGATGCTCTTCTTGATGGCCTCGGCCGTGGGCTCACCGATCAGCATGCCGTAGTTGCGGCGGATGTAGTTGATGATGGCCTCGTCGAACTTGTCGCCGCCCACCCGCACGCTGCCCTTGTAGACCATGCCGCCCAGGGAAATGACGCCGACTTCGGTGGTGCCCCCGCCGATGTCCACCACCATGGAGCCGGACGCCTCGGACACCGGCAGGCCGGCGCCGATGGCCGCGGCCATGGGTTCCTCGATCAGGTAGACCTCGGCGGCGCCGGCGCCCAGCGCGCTTTCGCGGATGGCGCGGCGCTCCACCTGGGTGGAGCCGCAGGGCACGCAGATGATGATGCGTGGGCTCGGCTTGAGCATCGAGCGCGGGTGCACCATCTTGATGAACTGCTTGAGCATCTGTTCGGTGACGGTGAAGTCGGCGATCACGCCGTCCTTCATGGGCCGGATGGCTTCGATGTTGCCGGGCACCTTGCCTAGCATGGCCTTGGCCTCGTGGCCCACGGCCTGGATGGTTTTCTTGCCCTGGGGGCCGCCTTCGTGGCGGATCGAGACCACCGAGGGCTCGTCCAGCACGATGCCCTTGTTGCGCACGTAAATGAGGGTGTTGGCGGTGCCGAGGTCGATGGCCAGGTCGGTCGAGAAGCGCCGACGGAAAGATTCGAACATGATGGAGCGTCCAGTGCGGCCTGCCCGGGGCCCGGCTTGCGCATGTACGCGGGCAGCGCCGGAGTGTTTTTGGCTGAAAATCGGGGTGGTTTGTGGAAACTTCGGGTCCGAAAGCCGTGCTTTTCGGACCGGTTCACCAAACCTTGGATAATACCGCATCCCCTGTGTATAACTTTGACCGCGTCGCCCCGGCGCCGGTTTTTTCCTTGGTTTTACACGCGGTTTCATTCCCCGCGACCAACCCCTGACCACCCCCATGTCCCTGACCTTGCAAGACATCGGCCGCATCGCCAACCTGGCGCGGCTGGAGCTGGACGAGGCGCATGCCCAGGGCATGCTGACCCGCCTGAACGGCTTTTTCGACACCGTGGAACAGATGCGGGCGGTGGACACCACCGGCGTGGAGCCGCTGGCCCACCCCACCGCCGTGATCGACCACGTGGCGCTGCGCCTGCGCGACGACGTGGTGAGCGAACCCAACCAGCGCGACGCCAACCAGCGCAGCGCCCCGGCCGTGGAGCGCGGCCTGTTCCTGGTGCCCAAGGTGATTGAATGAACGACTTGCACCAACTCGACGTGACCGCGTTGGCGGCCCGGCTGGCCGCGCGCGAGGTCTCCAGCGTGGAAGTGACCCAGCACTTCCTGGCCCGCGCCCGGGCGCACGCCCATTTGGGCGCCTATTTGGCCTTGAACGAAGACGCCAGCCTGGCCCAGGCCCGCGCCGCCGACGCCCGCCTCGCCGCGGGCGAGCGCAGCCCCTTGCTGGGCGTGCCGCTGGCGCACAAGGACATCTTCGTCACCACCGACTTCCCGACCACCGCCGGCAGCAAGATGCTGGAAGGCTACCGCAGCCCGTTCGACGCCACCGTGGTGCGCCAACTGGCCGACGCCGGCATGGTGACGCTGGGCAAGCTGAATTGCGACGAATTCGCCATGGGCTCGGGCAACGACAACTCGGCCTACGGCCCGGCGCGCAACCCCTGGGACACCGAGCGCGTGCCCGGCGGCTCCTCGGGCGGTTCCGCCGCCGCGGTGGCCGCGGGCCTGGCCCCGGCCGCCACCGGCACCGACACCGGCGGCTCGATCCGCCAGCCCGCCAGCTTCACCGGCATCACCGGCATCAAACCCACCTACGGGCGTTGCTCGCGCTACGGCATGGTGGCCTACGCCTCCAGCCTGGACCAGGCCGGCCCCATGGCCCGCAGCGCGCGCGACTGCGCTCTGTTGCTCAGCGCCATGGCCGGCCCGGACCTGGACCGCGATTCCACCAGCCTGGACCGCCCGGCCGAGGACTACACCGCCGGGCTGGGCCAGCCCCTGGCCGGTGCCACCGCCGCGCAGCCGCTCAAGGGCCTGCGCATCGGCCTGCCCAAAGAGTTTTTTGGCGACGGCTGCGCCCCCGACGTGCTGGCCGCCCTGCGTGCTGCCTTGGCCGAGTACGAAAAGCTGGGCGCCACGCTGGTGGACATTTCCCTACCGCGCACCGAACTGTCCATTCCCGCCTACTACATCATCGCCCCGGCCGAGGCCAGCTCCAACCTCAGCCGCTTCGACGGCGTGAAGTTCGGCCACCGCGCGAAAGACTACGCCGACCTGGCCGACATGTACAAGAAGTCGCGCAGCGAAGGCTTTGGGCGGGAGGTGCAGCGCCGCATCCTGATCGGCACCTACGTGCTGAGCCACGGCTACTACGACGCCTACTACATCAAGGCGCAGCAGATCCGCCGCCTGATCGCGCAGGACTTCCAGGCCGCCTTCCAGCAATGCGACGTGATCGCCGGCCCGGTGGCGCCCAGCGTGGCGTGGAAGATCGGCGAGAAGAACGACGACCCCGTGGCCGCCTACCTGGCCGACATCTACACGCTGCCGGCGTCGCTCTCCGGCCTGCCGGGCATGAGCGTGCCGGTGGGCTTGGGCGCCGCGGGCATGCCTGTCGGTATGCAGCTGATCGGCAATTACTTCCAGGAGGCGCGCCTGCTGGGCGCGGCCCACCATTTCCAGTGCGCCACCGACTGGCACACCCGCGCCCCGGCCGGGTGCTGAAGGGGCAAGACACCATGAGCAAAGCAACATCCCTGTTGGTGCAGGGTTACGAGGTCGTGATCGGCTTCGAGACCCACGCCCAACTCTCCACGAACAGCAAAATTTTCAGCCGCGCCAGCGTGGCCTTTGGCGCCGAGCCCAACACCCAGGCCTGCGCGGTGGACATGGCCTTGCCCGGCACGCTGCCGGTCATGAACCGGGGCGCGGTCGAGCGCGCCATCCGGTTCGGCCTGGCCGTGGGCTCCCACGTGGCCGAGCGCAGCGTTTTTGCGCGCAAAAACTACTTCTACCCCGACTTGCCCAAGGGTTATCAGATCAGCCAGTTCGAGATCCCGGTGGTCCAGGGCGGCGAGGTGTCGTTCTACTTGGGCGACGAGAAAAAGACCGTGCGCCTGGTGCGTGCCCACCTGGAAGAAGACGCGGGCAAATCGCTGCACGAGGACTTCCACGGCCAGTCCGGCATCGACCTGAACCGCGCCGGCACGCCCTTGCTGGAGATCGTGACCGAGCCCGACATCCGCTCCAGCGCCGAGGCCGTGGCCTACGCCAAGGAGCTGCACAAGATCGTCACCTGGATCGGCATCTGCGACGGCAACATGCAGGAAGGCAGCTTCCGCTGCGACGCCAACGTGAGCGTGCGCAAGCCGGGCGCGCCGCTGGGCACGCGCCGCGAGATCAAGAACCTGAACTCCTTCAAGTTCATGCAGCAGGCCATCGACTTCGAGGTGCGCTGGCAGATCGAACAGATCGAAGACGGTTTTGAGATCCAGCAGGCCACCGTGCTGTTCGACCCCGACACCGGCGAAACCCGCGCCATGCGCACCAAGGAAGACGCGGCCGACTACCGCTACTTCCCCGACCCCGACCTGCCGCCGCTGGTGATCGAGCGCGAGTGGGTGGAGCGGGTGCGCGCCGAGATGCCCGAGTTGCCACGCGCCCAGGCCGAGCGCTTCGTGCGCGACTACGGCCTGCCCGAATACGATGCCACCACGCTGACGCAAAGCCCGGCGATGGGCGTCTACTTCGAGGCCGCGGCCCAAGCCTGTGGCCAGCCCAAGCTGGTCAGCAACTGGGTCATGGGCGAGGTGTCGCGCCGCCTGAACGCGGAGGAAAAAGACATCACCCAGGCGCCGGTGAGCGCGGCGCAACTGGCGGCCCTGATCGCCCGCATTGCCGACAACACCATCAGCAACAACGCCGCCCGGCAGGTGCTGGACGCGCTGTGGGGGCAGATGGCCGCTGGAGAAACGGGTTCAGATCGCTTTGAAGCAGCCGGTAGCGCGACCGCGCAGATCGACGCCCTCATCGAGGCCAAGGGCCTCAAGCAGATGAACGACAGCGGCGCGCTGGAGGCCCTCATCGCCCAGGTGGTGGCGGCCAACGAGAAGAACGTGGCCGAGTACCGCGCCGGCAAGGACAAGGCCTTCAACGCGCTGGTGGGGCAGGTCATGAAGGCCAGCCAGGGCAAAGCCAACCCGGGCCAGGTCAACGAGCTGCTGAAACAGGCGCTGGGCTGATCAGCGCTTGGGCTGGGCGGGGGCCGCTGGCTGCTGCACCCAGAGGCGCTGCAGCAGCTGCAGCTCTTCGTCGAACAGGGCGTTGAGGCGGACCTTCTCGCGCTCCTGGTCGGCCAGGTACTGCGCCTGCAGCTCGCGCTGCTGCGCGTTGTCGGCCTGGCGGCGCTTGAGCCATTCCGGGGCTTTGCTCGGGTCCCGTTGGTAGAACTCCAGTTCTTCCTCGATGGCTCGGCGCTGCTGGTTCAACTCCTGTTCGCGCTTGAGCACCGCGGCCATCACGTCGTCGATCTGGTGCAGGGCGTCGGCGCGGGCGCGCTGGTGCGCGTCGGTGTTGGGGTAGCGGTTGAGCAGCAGCTGTTCGCGCCGGCGCTGTTCGTTCAGGCGGGCCAGGGCCTCGGCCTCGGCCTTGAGGCGCGCGGCTTCGGCGGCGCGTTCGGCGGCGGTGGGTTCGGGCCGCACCACCCGGCGCAGCGTGCCGCTGCGGTTGAGTTCGCGCTGCTCCCGGTCCATGCATTCGGCGATGGGGCGGTCGGAGGTCAGGCGCCGGCCCTGGGCGTCCACGCAGGTGTAGATGCTGCCGGTCTGGGCGCTGGCGCTGCCTGCCCACAGCAGGAGTACACCGGCCCAGACGGCCCCCCACCGGCCAGGGTGCGGCCTGGGACGCGGCACTGGGGCGTAACGGGCAGCGGGGCGTGGCATGGGGGCGGAAGGGGGGTCACTGCACGCCGTAGCGGTCGCGGTAGGCCTGCACCCGCTGGCGGTGTTCGGCCATGGCGTCGCCCGCGTGGGCTTGCAGATACTGCAGCAAATCGGCCAGCTTGGCAATCGCGCAGACCTGCAGGCCCAGCTGTTCGCGCACGTACTGCACCGCGCTGTAGGGCACGTCGCGCACGCCGCCTTCGGGGGCGGGTTCGGTGGCCATTTCCTGGCGGTCCAGCGCGATCGCCACCGCGTGCGGCGTGGCGCCGGCGGCGCGGATCAACGCGATCGATTCGCGCGCGGCGGTGCCGGCGCTCATCACGTCGTCGATCACCAGCACCCGGCCCTGCAGCGGCGCGCCCACCAGGGTGCCGCCTTCGCCGTGGTCCTTGGCTTCCTTGCGGTTGTAGGCAAACGGCACGTTGCGCCCTTGCCGCGCCAGTTCGATGGCCACAGCCGCCGCCAGCGGGATGCCCTTGTAGGCGGGGCCGAAGATCATGTCGAACCCGACGCCGCTGGCCAGGATGCGCTGGGCGTAGAACTCGGCCAACCGGCCCAGCTTGGCGCCGTCGTCGAACAGGCCGGCGTTGAAGAAGTAGGGGCTCAGGCGCCCGGCCTTGGTCTTGAATTCGCCAAAGCGCAGCACGCCCGATTCGACGGAAAATTGCACAAACGCCTGCGCCAGTGCATCGACCGGCGCGCCTGCTTCAACCACCATGGGGAAATCCTTGTTTCGACTGACCAGCCTCAACCTCAACGGCATCCGTTCCGCCACCGCCAAGGGGCTCGAAGAATGGGTCGCGGCCACTGCGCCCGATTGTATGGGCGTGCAGGAGCTCAAGGCCCAGGCGCCCGACGTGGCCGGCAAGTTCGAGGCCCTGGCCGGGCTGCAGGGCTATTTCCACTACGCGGTCAAGAAGGGCTATTCGGGCGTGGGCCTGTACACCCGCCACGCGCCCAGCGACGTGGTGGTGGGCATGGGCGAGCCCGAGTTCGACGACGAAGGCCGCTGCGTGGAGCTGCGTTTCGACACGCCGCAGCGCAAGTTCAGCCTCCTCAGTTGCTATTTCCCCAGCGGCTCGTCGGGTGACGAGCGGCAGGCGGCCAAGTACCGCTTCCTGGACCGCATCTACCCCTGGTTGGCCGGCCTGCGCGCCCAGCGCGAGGTGCTGCTGGTGGGCGACGTGAACATCGCCCACCACGAAAAAGACCTGAAAAACTGGAAAGGCAACCTGAAGAACAGCGGCTTTTTGCCCGAAGAACGCGCCTGGATGACCAAGCTGCTCACCGAAGGCGGCCTGGTGGACGTGTACCGCCGCCTGCACCCCGACGAGTCCGACGCCGCCTACACCTGGTGGAGCAACCGCGGCCAGGCCTGGGCCAAGAACGTGGGCTGGCGCATCGACTACCACCTGGCCACGCCGGCGCTGGCCGCCACCGCCCGCCGCGCCAGCGTGTACAAGGACCAGCGCTTCAGCGACCACGCGCCGTTGACGGTGGAGTACGACTTCACCTTGTGAGCGCCGGCCCCAGGCGAGGGGCCGGGTCGCTGCCGCTCGGCCCGGTGCCTCAGTGGCCGTGCTGGATGCGGTAGATGACCGTGGTGCCGCTGGTTTCGTGGCCCACCACCAGCCAGGGGGTGCCGTCGGGCGAGTCCTGCGCGGGGATCACCAGCACGCCTTCGGGACCGCGGTCGCCGTCCATGCCCTGGCGGCTGTTGGTGTAGTGCACGAACTGCGGTGCGCGCGGTTGCGTCACGTCGTAGACCATGATGCCGCCGACCCGCTCCAGCCCGATGAAGGCGTAGGTGCGGCTGCCCAGGCGCGCCACCGCCACGCCTTCGGGCTCGGGGCCTTTGGCCGGGCTGCGGTCGTCCAGCGTGGCGTTGTCGTTGCTGGCGTTGAAGGGCACGTTGGGCAGGTTCTGGGTCAAGCGCTCGAACTGGTCGCCCGAATCGAAGACGCGGTTCAGGTCGGTGTCCCAGATGGAGAAGGAGCGGGCGCCGAAGGACACGAGTTCGTTGCACTGGCCGGCGGCGTTCTTGCCGGTGCGCTGGCCGCCGGGGAACTGGGTGATGCGCAGGCGGCCCAGGTTGGAGTCGTTGCCCAGGGTGGTCGCGGCCGGCCCGAAGACGGCGGGGTCGAAACCGCCCACGCCACAGTGATCGCGCACGCGCGGGTCTTCGCGGCCGCCGGGCAGGCCGGCGTATTCGCGGGCGTCGCCCTCGTTGGCGGTGATCAGGTAGGTCTGGCCGTTGACGCTGTAGCTGGCGATGGCGTCGGGCATGTACAGGCCCTTGACCGGCACCGGGGCAATGTTCACCCGTGGCTGGCCGCTGTTGGTGTTGACGCCGGCGTCCTCGTTGCTCACGTCCATGCCGTTGCCGGGCAGGCTGTGGTCTTTGGTGCCCAGCGGCTTGATGTCGGTGACGGTGGCCGAGGCGATGTCGAGCACTGCCACGGCGTTGTTTTCCTGCAGGGTGATGTAGGCGGTGCGGCCGTGGTCGGCCACGGCGATGTATTCGGGCTCCAGGTCTTGCGCCACGCTGGCGCCCGGCCCAAAAATGCGCACGCCGGCGGCCAGCAGGGCGTCTTTGCGGTCGTTGAAGGCGCGGAAATCGGCGGTGCGCACCGGCAGGGCCAACTGGTGGCTCTGGGCGTTGAGGGCGCGCACGTCGATCAGGCTGATGGAGCCTTCGGGGTCCACCGAATCGGCCTGACCATAGGAATTGGGTTCGCCCTCGTTGGCCACCAGCAGGGTGGCGCCGTTGGGGGTGAAGGTCAGCATGTCGGGCAGGGCGCCCACCGGGGCGGTGCCGGCCACGCCCAGGTCGCGGGTGCGCAGCACCACCACGCGGCCGGGGTCGGTTTTGACGCGGGCTTCCACCGCCAGCGCCACCAGGCCCTGGTGCACCGCCACGCTGTTGACGCCGCCGGCGTCGGGCCAGTAGTCGGTGGCCTTCAGGGTGGCGACCAGCTGCGGCGCCGCGGCCTGACGCACGTCCAGCACGTCCACCGTGCCCAGCGCGCCGTTGACGACGTAGAGGCGGCGGGTGGCGGGGTCGTAGGCGGTGACTTCCGACGAGCTGGCGCCGCCAGGGTGGGCAAAGCCGCCGATCTTCTCCAGCGTGAGGCCGCCGGGGGCCTGGGTGGCCGATTGGGCGGCGGCGCCGACGGCGACGGCGACGGCGAGCAGGGCGGCGCCCGCAAGGGGGCGCCAGGCAAAGGGCAGAGGTTTCATGGGTGGGCCTGTGTGTGACGGGGTTGACCGCCGCACTCTAGGCCGCGCGGGTGTCAGTTTGATGACGCCGGCGCTGGGTTGGCCACCCCGCTGGCCACGTGCCCGGCCGGCACATGGCGCGCGGCGTGTTCGATGTGGCCGGTCTGGTCGTCGAAGAAAAAGTCGGGTTCGAACTCGCGCAGGAATTCGCCCTTGGGCAGGCCGCCCAGGAACAGCGCCTCGTCCACCTCGATGTGCCAGTCCATCAGGGTGCGGATGGCGCGTTCGTGGGCCGGTGCGCTGCGGGCGGTGACCAGCGCGGTGCGGATGCGCATGTGCGCGGTGCCCGCGTCCTGCAGGCGGTGCAGCGCTTCGAGCAGCGGCTTGAACGGCCCACCGGGCAGGGGCTGGGCGGCCTTGCTGGACTCGTGCTGCTGGAAGGCGTTCAGGCCCTGGGCCTGGAACACCCGCTCGGCCTCGTCGGAGAACAGCACCGCGTCGCCGTCGAAGGCGATGCGCACCTCGTGCGGGTGGGCGTCGCTGGCGTGCACCGACTGCGGGTACACCTGCGCCGCGGGCACGCCCGCGTCGAGCGCGGCGCGCACGTCGCTCAGGTGGGTGGAGAGGAACAGGTGGGCGCGCAGCGGCCGCAGGTAACGCCACGGCGCCTGGCCGCGGGTGAACACGCCGCGTTGGATGGGCAGGCCGTAGTGCTGGGCCGAGCGGAACACCCGCATGCCCGAGACCGGGTCGTTGCGCGAGAGGATGACCACCTCCACCCGCGGGGTGTCGCCGGTGTTGAAACTGAGCAGCTTGCGCACCAGCGAAAACGCCACACCCGGGCCGGCCGGTTGCTCCAGTCGCTCCAGCTGCAACCGCATGTAGGCGCGGTCGTCGCCGTCTTCGAAGACACGGTTCTCGGCCTCGAAGTCGAACAGGGCGCGGGAGGAAATGGCGACGACGAGCTGGCCTTCGAGGGTGGCGGGCATGGTG
>NZ_JAAQQT010000644.1:0-37796 GCF_011742065.1 Aquabacterium sp. A08 | reverse complement strand
CTGGTGTTCCTGTTCGTGCGTTGGCTGGGCTACGACTTCCTGCACGCCAGCGCCTCGGCCAAGTGGCTCAACACCACCTCCAACCTGGCGGCGCTGTCGCTGTTCGCCTGGACCGGCCACGTCTGGTGGCATTACGCGCTGGTCATGGCCGTGGCCAATGTGCTGGGCAGCACGCTGGGCGCGCGGCTGGCCCTGCGCCACGGCGCCGGCTTTGTGCGCGGCGTGTTCGTGCTGGTGGTGTCGGTCCTGATCCTCAAAACCGGCTGGGACGCCTACCGCGCCTGGCCCTAAGCGCCGGGCTGGCCGTTGCGGCCCCGGGTGCTGCGGCCGCTCAGGGCTGCGCTTCGGGCGGCCAGGGAATCTCGTCCAGCGTGCGCGGCGTGCCCACGGGCGCGGCGGTCAGGCCCTGCTGGGTGGCGCGGATGTCGTCCTCGCTCGGGTAGCGGCCCAGCAGCAGGTAATCGAACACGCGCCGCGCGATCGGCGCCGCGTGCGCCGCGCCGAAGCCGGCATTTTCCACGACCACGGCCAGCGCCACCTGGGGCCGCTCCACCGGTGCAAAGGCCAGGTAGAGCGAGTGGTCGCGCTGGTGTTCTTCCAGCCGGCGCGCGTCGTAGCGGTCGCGCTGGCCGATGGTCACCGCCTGGGCGGTGCCGGTTTTGCCGCCGCTGCGGTAGGGCGCGCCGGCGAACACCCGGGTCGAGGTGCCTTCCTGCGTCACCGCCTCCATCGCGCTGAGCACCGCCTGCAGGTGCTCGGGGCGGTAGCCCAGCGACACACCGTCGGGCCGCTCGGCCTGGGTGGCGCTGGCGGCGGCCGGGTTCTGGGTGGTGCGGGTCAGGTGCGGGGTGTGGCGCACCCCCTGATTGGCCAGGGTGGCCATGGCCGAGGCCAACTGCAGCATGGTGAAGCTGTTGTAGCCCTGCCCAATGCCGAGCGAAATGGTTTCGCCGGCGAACCAGCGCTGGTCCTGTGGGCGCTTGAAGGTCTGGCGCTTCCAGGCCTGGCTGGGCAGCACGCCGCGGACCTCGCCCTGCAGGTCGATGCCGGTGAGCTGGCCCAGGCCCAGCGGTTTCATGAAGTCGTGGATCGCGTCCACCCCCATGTCGTTGGCCAGGGTGTAGTAGTACACGTTGCTGGAGTAGATGATGCTGCGGCGCAGGTCCACCCCGCCCAGGTTTTTTTCGCCGTGGCTGCGGAAGCGGTGGTTGCCAAACACCCAGTAGCCCGGGTCGTTGACCACGGTGCCCACCTGGCGGGTGCCGGTTTCCAGTGCCGCCAGCGCCATGAAGGGCTTGTAGGTGGACCCCGGCGGGTAGGTGCCGCGCAGCGCCCGGTTCAGCAGCGGCCGGTCGATCGACTCGTTCAGTGCCTTCCAGTTGTCGACGTCGATGCCCTCGACAAACAGGTTGGGGTTGAAGGTGGGCATGCTGACAAAGGCCAGCACCTCGCCGTTTTGCGGGTTGATCGCCACCAGCGCGCCCCGGCGCTGACCGTACAGGCGCTCGACCAGGTGCTGCAGCCGGCTGTCGATGGACAGGGCGATGGTGTCGCCCGGCAGCGGCGCGGTCACGTCGAGCTGGCGCACCGCCTGGCCGGAGGCCGAGGTTTCCACCCGCTCGAAGCCGGTGGTGCCGTGCAACTGGTCCTCGTGGCTTTGCTCCACCCCCAGCTTGCCGATGTGGTCGGTGCCGCGGTAGTTGGCCTGGCGCTCCTCGGGCCATTCGGTCATGGCCTCTTTTTCGCGCTGGTTGATGCGGCCGATGTAGCCGATCACGTGCGCGCCGGTCTCGCCCAGCGGGTACTGGCGCAGGCGCCGCGCCTGGATCTCCACCCCCGGCAGCCGGTACAGCTGCGCCGCCACGCGCGACATTTCCTCGTTGCTCAAGCGGTGGCGCAGCGGCAGCGAGTCGAAGCGCCGCGACTCGGCCATCAGCCGGCGGAAGCGGCGCACGTCGCGCGGCTGCACCTCGACGATCTCGGCCAGGTCGGCCAGGGTGGCGTCCAGGTCGGGGGTGCGCGCCGGCACGATTTCCAGGCTGAAGGTGGCCAGGTTGTCGGCCAGCACCACGCCGTGGCGGTCGACGATGCGCCCGCGCTGCGGCACGATGGGCAGCACCGCGGTGCGGTTGCGCTCGGCCTTGTCGGACAGGTCGTCGTGGCGCGGCACCTGCAGGTAGTAGCTGCGCAGGGCGATCAGGCCCAGGCAGACGCCGACCACCGCCAGGGCCACCCAGACCCGGGTGCGAAACAAGGCCAGCTGGCGCTGGACGTCCTTGAATTCGGTCATGCCGGGGCCTCAGATGGGGCGGTTTTCATCGGGGTCGTGGGCGCGCCGCTGCGGCGCCAGCAACAGCTGCGTGGCCAGCGGCCAGAGCAGCGTTTCCAGCACCGGGGCCAGGGCCAGCCCCCAGCCGGGCGCGGTGTCGCCGGCCAGCAGACGCACCAGCCACTGCAGCGCGTGGGCCACCGCGAACAGGGGCAGCACGTGCAGTGCCTGGGTGGGCAGGTTGAACCACAGCAGGCGGCGGTGCACCAACACCGCCAGGTAGCCCAGCACGGTGTAGGCCAGCGCGTGCTGGCCCAGCAGGGCGCCGTGGTGCACGTCCACCAGCAGGCCCAGCGCGAACGCGGTGCCCACGCCCACCCGCAGCGGCTGGTGCACGCTCCAGAACACCAGCACCACCGCCAGCAGGTCGGGCATCCAGGGCGCCCGCCCGGCCAGCCCCACCTGCGCGGCCATGCCCAGCACCAGCGTGGCCAGCAGCGAGCCCCAGACGAACCACGGGTTGGCCGGCAGCAGCAGCGCCTGGCCCGGTCGCATGATCATCGCGCCGCCTCCGCCCCAGGGCGGCGCCCGTCGCTCAAGGGGTCGACCACCAGCACGTGCAGCGTGTTGTGCATGCGCGCCAGCGGTTCGCATTCGATGCGCGAGAAGCCCGAGCCATCGACCACCGCCACCTTCAACACCCGCGCCACCGGCAGGCCGGGCGGGTAAATGCCGTCCACCCCGCTGGTGGTCAGGATGTCGCCCGGCTCGGCCTCGGTGTTGACCGACTCGAAGCGCAGCTCCAGCCGGCCTTCGCGCGCGCCCTGCACCCCGAACGCCAGGCTGCGCTGCCCGGTGCGGGTGTTGATGACGGGGATGGCCTGCTGATTGTCGATCAGCAGCGTCACCTCGGCCGTGGCGGGGTAGACCCGCGTGACCTGGCCCATGACGCCGTAACCGTCCATCACCGGCGAGCCGGGCTGCACGCCCTGGGCCTGGCCCTGGTCGATGACGACCTTGCGCGAATAGGGGTCGGGGGACTCGTAGAGGATTTCGGCGCCGCGCGCGTTGGGCGGCAGCCGCTCGCGCATGCCCAGCAGGGTGCGCAGTTCGCGGTTTTCCTGGGCCAGGTGCTCGACGATGCTGGCACGCTGCGCCTGGCGCACCAGTTCGGTGCGCGCCTCGGCCGCCGCCTGCTGGGCGTCGGCCAGGCTGCCCACGTAGTGGCCGGCCCACTGCGCCAGCCGCACCGGTTGCAGCGCCAGCCACTGCACCGGGTAGAGCACGCTGGCGGTGGCCGCGCGCAGCGGCGCGGTCCACTGGCGGCGGGCGTCCACCACCATCAGCAGCAGCGCCAGCGCGCTGAGCACCACCAGCTTGGAAAACGCCGACGGCCCTTGCTTGAAGAAGGGCGGCGGGGCGCGGTCGACGGTACCGAGCGGCATGGTCGACGGCGTGCGGGCTTATTCGTTGGTGAAGATGCTGCCGCCCAGGCGGTCCATGCGGTCCAGCGCCATGCCGCACCCCTTGACCACGCACAGCAGCGGTTCCTCGGCCACCAGCACCGGCAGGCCGGTTTCTTCGGACAGCAGGCGGTCCAGGTCGCGCAGCAGGGCGCCACCGCCGGTCAGCATCATGCCGCGCTCGGCGATGTCGGCGCCCAGCTCGGGCGGGGTCTGTTCCAGCGCGGTCTTGACGGCGCTGACGATCTGGTTGATCGGGTCGGTCAGGGCCTCCAGCACCTCGTTGGAGCTGATGGTGAAGCTGCGCGGCACGCCTTCGCTCAGGTTGCGGCCCTTGACTTCCATTTCCTTGACCTCGGAGCCCGGGAAGGCGCTGCCGATGCTCTTCTTGATGGCCTCGGCCGTGGGCTCACCGATCAGCATGCCGTAGTTGCGGCGGATGTAGTTGATGATGGCCTCGTCGAACTTGTCGCCGCCCACCCGCACGCTGCCCTTGTAGACCATGCCGCCCAGGGAAATGACGCCGACTTCGGTGGTGCCCCCGCCGATGTCCACCACCATGGAGCCGGACGCCTCGGACACCGGCAGGCCGGCGCCGATGGCCGCGGCCATGGGTTCCTCGATCAGGTAGACCTCGGCGGCGCCGGCGCCCAGCGCGCTTTCGCGGATGGCGCGGCGCTCCACCTGGGTGGAGCCGCAGGGCACGCAGATGATGATGCGTGGGCTCGGCTTGAGCATCGAGCGCGGGTGCACCATCTTGATGAACTGCTTGAGCATCTGTTCGGTGACGGTGAAGTCGGCGATCACGCCGTCCTTCATGGGCCGGATGGCTTCGATGTTGCCGGGCACCTTGCCTAGCATGGCCTTGGCCTCGTGGCCCACGGCCTGGATGGTTTTCTTGCCCTGGGGGCCGCCTTCGTGGCGGATCGAGACCACCGAGGGCTCGTCCAGCACGATGCCCTTGTTGCGCACGTAAATGAGGGTGTTGGCGGTGCCGAGGTCGATGGCCAGGTCGGTCGAGAAGCGCCGACGGAAAGATTCGAACATGATGGAGCGTCCAGTGCGGCCTGCCCGGGGCCCGGCTTGCGCATGTACGCGGGCAGCGCCGGAGTGTTTTTGGCTGAAAATCGGGGTGGTTTGTGGAAACTTCGGGTCCGAAAGCCGTGCTTTTCGGACCGGTTCACCAAACCTTGGATAATACCGCATCCCCTGTGTATAACTTTGACCGCGTCGCCCCGGCGCCGGTTTTTTCCTTGGTTTTACACGCGGTTTCATTCCCCGCGACCAACCCCTGACCACCCCCATGTCCCTGACCTTGCAAGACATCGGCCGCATCGCCAACCTGGCGCGGCTGGAGCTGGACGAGGCGCATGCCCAGGGCATGCTGACCCGCCTGAACGGCTTTTTCGACACCGTGGAACAGATGCGGGCGGTGGACACCACCGGCGTGGAGCCGCTGGCCCACCCCACCGCCGTGATCGACCACGTGGCGCTGCGCCTGCGCGACGACGTGGTGAGCGAACCCAACCAGCGCGACGCCAACCAGCGCAGCGCCCCGGCCGTGGAGCGCGGCCTGTTCCTGGTGCCCAAGGTGATTGAATGAACGACTTGCACCAACTCGACGTGACCGCGTTGGCGGCCCGGCTGGCCGCGCGCGAGGTCTCCAGCGTGGAAGTGACCCAGCACTTCCTGGCCCGCGCCCGGGCGCACGCCCATTTGGGCGCCTATTTGGCCTTGAACGAAGACGCCAGCCTGGCCCAGGCCCGCGCCGCCGACGCCCGCCTCGCCGCGGGCGAGCGCAGCCCCTTGCTGGGCGTGCCGCTGGCGCACAAGGACATCTTCGTCACCACCGACTTCCCGACCACCGCCGGCAGCAAGATGCTGGAAGGCTACCGCAGCCCGTTCGACGCCACCGTGGTGCGCCAACTGGCCGACGCCGGCATGGTGACGCTGGGCAAGCTGAATTGCGACGAATTCGCCATGGGCTCGGGCAACGACAACTCGGCCTACGGCCCGGCGCGCAACCCCTGGGACACCGAGCGCGTGCCCGGCGGCTCCTCGGGCGGTTCCGCCGCCGCGGTGGCCGCGGGCCTGGCCCCGGCCGCCACCGGCACCGACACCGGCGGCTCGATCCGCCAGCCCGCCAGCTTCACCGGCATCACCGGCATCAAACCCACCTACGGGCGTTGCTCGCGCTACGGCATGGTGGCCTACGCCTCCAGCCTGGACCAGGCCGGCCCCATGGCCCGCAGCGCGCGCGACTGCGCTCTGTTGCTCAGCGCCATGGCCGGCCCGGACCTGGACCGCGATTCCACCAGCCTGGACCGCCCGGCCGAGGACTACACCGCCGGGCTGGGCCAGCCCCTGGCCGGTGCCACCGCCGCGCAGCCGCTCAAGGGCCTGCGCATCGGCCTGCCCAAAGAGTTTTTTGGCGACGGCTGCGCCCCCGACGTGCTGGCCGCCCTGCGTGCTGCCTTGGCCGAGTACGAAAAGCTGGGCGCCACGCTGGTGGACATTTCCCTACCGCGCACCGAACTGTCCATTCCCGCCTACTACATCATCGCCCCGGCCGAGGCCAGCTCCAACCTCAGCCGCTTCGACGGCGTGAAGTTCGGCCACCGCGCGAAAGACTACGCCGACCTGGCCGACATGTACAAGAAGTCGCGCAGCGAAGGCTTTGGGCGGGAGGTGCAGCGCCGCATCCTGATCGGCACCTACGTGCTGAGCCACGGCTACTACGACGCCTACTACATCAAGGCGCAGCAGATCCGCCGCCTGATCGCGCAGGACTTCCAGGCCGCCTTCCAGCAATGCGACGTGATCGCCGGCCCGGTGGCGCCCAGCGTGGCGTGGAAGATCGGCGAGAAGAACGACGACCCCGTGGCCGCCTACCTGGCCGACATCTACACGCTGCCGGCGTCGCTCTCCGGCCTGCCGGGCATGAGCGTGCCGGTGGGCTTGGGCGCCGCGGGCATGCCTGTCGGTATGCAGCTGATCGGCAATTACTTCCAGGAGGCGCGCCTGCTGGGCGCGGCCCACCATTTCCAGTGCGCCACCGACTGGCACACCCGCGCCCCGGCCGGGTGCTGAAGGGGCAAGACACCATGAGCAAAGCAACATCCCTGTTGGTGCAGGGTTACGAGGTCGTGATCGGCTTCGAGACCCACGCCCAACTCTCCACGAACAGCAAAATTTTCAGCCGCGCCAGCGTGGCCTTTGGCGCCGAGCCCAACACCCAGGCCTGCGCGGTGGACATGGCCTTGCCCGGCACGCTGCCGGTCATGAACCGGGGCGCGGTCGAGCGCGCCATCCGGTTCGGCCTGGCCGTGGGCTCCCACGTGGCCGAGCGCAGCGTTTTTGCGCGCAAAAACTACTTCTACCCCGACTTGCCCAAGGGTTATCAGATCAGCCAGTTCGAGATCCCGGTGGTCCAGGGCGGCGAGGTGTCGTTCTACTTGGGCGACGAGAAAAAGACCGTGCGCCTGGTGCGTGCCCACCTGGAAGAAGACGCGGGCAAATCGCTGCACGAGGACTTCCACGGCCAGTCCGGCATCGACCTGAACCGCGCCGGCACGCCCTTGCTGGAGATCGTGACCGAGCCCGACATCCGCTCCAGCGCCGAGGCCGTGGCCTACGCCAAGGAGCTGCACAAGATCGTCACCTGGATCGGCATCTGCGACGGCAACATGCAGGAAGGCAGCTTCCGCTGCGACGCCAACGTGAGCGTGCGCAAGCCGGGCGCGCCGCTGGGCACGCGCCGCGAGATCAAGAACCTGAACTCCTTCAAGTTCATGCAGCAGGCCATCGACTTCGAGGTGCGCTGGCAGATCGAACAGATCGAAGACGGTTTTGAGATCCAGCAGGCCACCGTGCTGTTCGACCCCGACACCGGCGAAACCCGCGCCATGCGCACCAAGGAAGACGCGGCCGACTACCGCTACTTCCCCGACCCCGACCTGCCGCCGCTGGTGATCGAGCGCGAGTGGGTGGAGCGGGTGCGCGCCGAGATGCCCGAGTTGCCACGCGCCCAGGCCGAGCGCTTCGTGCGCGACTACGGCCTGCCCGAATACGATGCCACCACGCTGACGCAAAGCCCGGCGATGGGCGTCTACTTCGAGGCCGCGGCCCAAGCCTGTGGCCAGCCCAAGCTGGTCAGCAACTGGGTCATGGGCGAGGTGTCGCGCCGCCTGAACGCGGAGGAAAAAGACATCACCCAGGCGCCGGTGAGCGCGGCGCAACTGGCGGCCCTGATCGCCCGCATTGCCGACAACACCATCAGCAACAACGCCGCCCGGCAGGTGCTGGACGCGCTGTGGGGGCAGATGGCCGCTGGAGAAACGGGTTCAGATCGCTTTGAAGCAGCCGGTAGCGCGACCGCGCAGATCGACGCCCTCATCGAGGCCAAGGGCCTCAAGCAGATGAACGACAGCGGCGCGCTGGAGGCCCTCATCGCCCAGGTGGTGGCGGCCAACGAGAAGAACGTGGCCGAGTACCGCGCCGGCAAGGACAAGGCCTTCAACGCGCTGGTGGGGCAGGTCATGAAGGCCAGCCAGGGCAAAGCCAACCCGGGCCAGGTCAACGAGCTGCTGAAACAGGCGCTGGGCTGATCAGCGCTTGGGCTGGGCGGGGGCCGCTGGCTGCTGCACCCAGAGGCGCTGCAGCAGCTGCAGCTCTTCGTCGAACAGGGCGTTGAGGCGGACCTTCTCGCGCTCCTGGTCGGCCAGGTACTGCGCCTGCAGCTCGCGCTGCTGCGCGTTGTCGGCCTGGCGGCGCTTGAGCCATTCCGGGGCTTTGCTCGGGTCCCGTTGGTAGAACTCCAGTTCTTCCTCGATGGCTCGGCGCTGCTGGTTCAACTCCTGTTCGCGCTTGAGCACCGCGGCCATCACGTCGTCGATCTGGTGCAGGGCGTCGGCGCGGGCGCGCTGGTGCGCGTCGGTGTTGGGGTAGCGGTTGAGCAGCAGCTGTTCGCGCCGGCGCTGTTCGTTCAGGCGGGCCAGGGCCTCGGCCTCGGCCTTGAGGCGCGCGGCTTCGGCGGCGCGTTCGGCGGCGGTGGGTTCGGGCCGCACCACCCGGCGCAGCGTGCCGCTGCGGTTGAGTTCGCGCTGCTCCCGGTCCATGCATTCGGCGATGGGGCGGTCGGAGGTCAGGCGCCGGCCCTGGGCGTCCACGCAGGTGTAGATGCTGCCGGTCTGGGCGCTGGCGCTGCCTGCCCACAGCAGGAGTACACCGGCCCAGACGGCCCCCCACCGGCCAGGGTGCGGCCTGGGACGCGGCACTGGGGCGTAACGGGCAGCGGGGCGTGGCATGGGGGCGGAAGGGGGGTCACTGCACGCCGTAGCGGTCGCGGTAGGCCTGCACCCGCTGGCGGTGTTCGGCCATGGCGTCGCCCGCGTGGGCTTGCAGATACTGCAGCAAATCGGCCAGCTTGGCAATCGCGCAGACCTGCAGGCCCAGCTGTTCGCGCACGTACTGCACCGCGCTGTAGGGCACGTCGCGCACGCCGCCTTCGGGGGCGGGTTCGGTGGCCATTTCCTGGCGGTCCAGCGCGATCGCCACCGCGTGCGGCGTGGCGCCGGCGGCGCGGATCAACGCGATCGATTCGCGCGCGGCGGTGCCGGCGCTCATCACGTCGTCGATCACCAGCACCCGGCCCTGCAGCGGCGCGCCCACCAGGGTGCCGCCTTCGCCGTGGTCCTTGGCTTCCTTGCGGTTGTAGGCAAACGGCACGTTGCGCCCTTGCCGCGCCAGTTCGATGGCCACAGCCGCCGCCAGCGGGATGCCCTTGTAGGCGGGGCCGAAGATCATGTCGAACCCGACGCCGCTGGCCAGGATGCGCTGGGCGTAGAACTCGGCCAACCGGCCCAGCTTGGCGCCGTCGTCGAACAGGCCGGCGTTGAAGAAGTAGGGGCTCAGGCGCCCGGCCTTGGTCTTGAATTCGCCAAAGCGCAGCACGCCCGATTCGACGGAAAATTGCACAAACGCCTGCGCCAGTGCATCGACCGGCGCGCCTGCTTCAACCACCATGGGGAAATCCTTGTTTCGACTGACCAGCCTCAACCTCAACGGCATCCGTTCCGCCACCGCCAAGGGGCTCGAAGAATGGGTCGCGGCCACTGCGCCCGATTGTATGGGCGTGCAGGAGCTCAAGGCCCAGGCGCCCGACGTGGCCGGCAAGTTCGAGGCCCTGGCCGGGCTGCAGGGCTATTTCCACTACGCGGTCAAGAAGGGCTATTCGGGCGTGGGCCTGTACACCCGCCACGCGCCCAGCGACGTGGTGGTGGGCATGGGCGAGCCCGAGTTCGACGACGAAGGCCGCTGCGTGGAGCTGCGTTTCGACACGCCGCAGCGCAAGTTCAGCCTCCTCAGTTGCTATTTCCCCAGCGGCTCGTCGGGTGACGAGCGGCAGGCGGCCAAGTACCGCTTCCTGGACCGCATCTACCCCTGGTTGGCCGGCCTGCGCGCCCAGCGCGAGGTGCTGCTGGTGGGCGACGTGAACATCGCCCACCACGAAAAAGACCTGAAAAACTGGAAAGGCAACCTGAAGAACAGCGGCTTTTTGCCCGAAGAACGCGCCTGGATGACCAAGCTGCTCACCGAAGGCGGCCTGGTGGACGTGTACCGCCGCCTGCACCCCGACGAGTCCGACGCCGCCTACACCTGGTGGAGCAACCGCGGCCAGGCCTGGGCCAAGAACGTGGGCTGGCGCATCGACTACCACCTGGCCACGCCGGCGCTGGCCGCCACCGCCCGCCGCGCCAGCGTGTACAAGGACCAGCGCTTCAGCGACCACGCGCCGTTGACGGTGGAGTACGACTTCACCTTGTGAGCGCCGGCCCCAGGCGAGGGGCCGGGTCGCTGCCGCTCGGCCCGGTGCCTCAGTGGCCGTGCTGGATGCGGTAGATGACCGTGGTGCCGCTGGTTTCGTGGCCCACCACCAGCCAGGGGGTGCCGTCGGGCGAGTCCTGCGCGGGGATCACCAGCACGCCTTCGGGACCGCGGTCGCCGTCCATGCCCTGGCGGCTGTTGGTGTAGTGCACGAACTGCGGTGCGCGCGGTTGCGTCACGTCGTAGACCATGATGCCGCCGACCCGCTCCAGCCCGATGAAGGCGTAGGTGCGGCTGCCCAGGCGCGCCACCGCCACGCCTTCGGGCTCGGGGCCTTTGGCCGGGCTGCGGTCGTCCAGCGTGGCGTTGTCGTTGCTGGCGTTGAAGGGCACGTTGGGCAGGTTCTGGGTCAAGCGCTCGAACTGGTCGCCCGAATCGAAGACGCGGTTCAGGTCGGTGTCCCAGATGGAGAAGGAGCGGGCGCCGAAGGACACGAGTTCGTTGCACTGGCCGGCGGCGTTCTTGCCGGTGCGCTGGCCGCCGGGGAACTGGGTGATGCGCAGGCGGCCCAGGTTGGAGTCGTTGCCCAGGGTGGTCGCGGCCGGCCCGAAGACGGCGGGGTCGAAACCGCCCACGCCACAGTGATCGCGCACGCGCGGGTCTTCGCGGCCGCCGGGCAGGCCGGCGTATTCGCGGGCGTCGCCCTCGTTGGCGGTGATCAGGTAGGTCTGGCCGTTGACGCTGTAGCTGGCGATGGCGTCGGGCATGTACAGGCCCTTGACCGGCACCGGGGCAATGTTCACCCGTGGCTGGCCGCTGTTGGTGTTGACGCCGGCGTCCTCGTTGCTCACGTCCATGCCGTTGCCGGGCAGGCTGTGGTCTTTGGTGCCCAGCGGCTTGATGTCGGTGACGGTGGCCGAGGCGATGTCGAGCACTGCCACGGCGTTGTTTTCCTGCAGGGTGATGTAGGCGGTGCGGCCGTGGTCGGCCACGGCGATGTATTCGGGCTCCAGGTCTTGCGCCACGCTGGCGCCCGGCCCAAAAATGCGCACGCCGGCGGCCAGCAGGGCGTCTTTGCGGTCGTTGAAGGCGCGGAAATCGGCGGTGCGCACCGGCAGGGCCAACTGGTGGCTCTGGGCGTTGAGGGCGCGCACGTCGATCAGGCTGATGGAGCCTTCGGGGTCCACCGAATCGGCCTGACCATAGGAATTGGGTTCGCCCTCGTTGGCCACCAGCAGGGTGGCGCCGTTGGGGGTGAAGGTCAGCATGTCGGGCAGGGCGCCCACCGGGGCGGTGCCGGCCACGCCCAGGTCGCGGGTGCGCAGCACCACCACGCGGCCGGGGTCGGTTTTGACGCGGGCTTCCACCGCCAGCGCCACCAGGCCCTGGTGCACCGCCACGCTGTTGACGCCGCCGGCGTCGGGCCAGTAGTCGGTGGCCTTCAGGGTGGCGACCAGCTGCGGCGCCGCGGCCTGACGCACGTCCAGCACGTCCACCGTGCCCAGCGCGCCGTTGACGACGTAGAGGCGGCGGGTGGCGGGGTCGTAGGCGGTGACTTCCGACGAGCTGGCGCCGCCAGGGTGGGCAAAGCCGCCGATCTTCTCCAGCGTGAGGCCGCCGGGGGCCTGGGTGGCCGATTGGGCGGCGGCGCCGACGGCGACGGCGACGGCGAGCAGGGCGGCGCCCGCAAGGGGGCGCCAGGCAAAGGGCAGAGGTTTCATGGGTGGGCCTGTGTGTGACGGGGTTGACCGCCGCACTCTAGGCCGCGCGGGTGTCAGTTTGATGACGCCGGCGCTGGGTTGGCCACCCCGCTGGCCACGTGCCCGGCCGGCACATGGCGCGCGGCGTGTTCGATGTGGCCGGTCTGGTCGTCGAAGAAAAAGTCGGGTTCGAACTCGCGCAGGAATTCGCCCTTGGGCAGGCCGCCCAGGAACAGCGCCTCGTCCACCTCGATGTGCCAGTCCATCAGGGTGCGGATGGCGCGTTCGTGGGCCGGTGCGCTGCGGGCGGTGACCAGCGCGGTGCGGATGCGCATGTGCGCGGTGCCCGCGTCCTGCAGGCGGTGCAGCGCTTCGAGCAGCGGCTTGAACGGCCCACCGGGCAGGGGCTGGGCGGCCTTGCTGGACTCGTGCTGCTGGAAGGCGTTCAGGCCCTGGGCCTGGAACACCCGCTCGGCCTCGTCGGAGAACAGCACCGCGTCGCCGTCGAAGGCGATGCGCACCTCGTGCGGGTGGGCGTCGCTGGCGTGCACCGACTGCGGGTACACCTGCGCCGCGGGCACGCCCGCGTCGAGCGCGGCGCGCACGTCGCTCAGGTGGGTGGAGAGGAACAGGTGGGCGCGCAGCGGCCGCAGGTAACGCCACGGCGCCTGGCCGCGGGTGAACACGCCGCGTTGGATGGGCAGGCCGTAGTGCTGGGCCGAGCGGAACACCCGCATGCCCGAGACCGGGTCGTTGCGCGAGAGGATGACCACCTCCACCCGCGGGGTGTCGCCGGTGTTGAAACTGAGCAGCTTGCGCACCAGCGAAAACGCCACACCCGGGCCGGCCGGTTGCTCCAGTCGCTCCAGCTGCAACCGCATGTAGGCGCGGTCGTCGCCGTCTTCGAAGACACGGTTCTCGGCCTCGAAGTCGAACAGGGCGCGGGAGGAAATGGCGACGACGAGCTGGCCTTCGAGGGTGGCGGGCATGGTGCAAACAAAGTGGTGGCTGGCCCATTCTGCCAGCCACCACGCCTGGGCGCTCAGGCCGCAGGGATCAGACGCCGATCACCCCACCGTCGGTGCGGGTGATGACGAGGGTCGCCGAGCGCGGCCGCCCGAGCGGGCCGTAGCCGGCGTTGCCCGGCCACTGGCTTTGGTAGGTGAAGTCGCTGGCCGCCCCCAGGGCCGGGGTGTTTTCCCCCGGGTGTTGCACGTTGACGAACAGGGTTTTGCCGTCGGCCGTTTCGGTGATGCCGGTGATCTCGCAGCCCTTGGGGCCCACCAGGAAGCGGCGCAGCTTGGCGTCACCCAAGGCCGCGCCGATGAAGGTTTCCTGGGTGCCGGTGGCCGGGGTGCTGCCGGTGCGGCTGTTGTTGACGGTGATGGTGGAGCCGTCGCCCACCTCGCCCGGCACGGCCGCGACCAGCATGCAGTTGACCTCGTCGGTGTAGGCGCCGTCGTCGGTCTGGATCCAGCAGATGCCGGTGGCCTTGCTGAACCACAGGCCGTCTGGCGATGAGAAGGCGTTTTGCGCGCTCAGCCCCGAGAGGTTGATGTCGGGGCCGGCGTCCTCTTCGGCGCCGAACAGGAACACGTCCCAGCCGAAGGCCGTGGCCGTGGACAGCGAGCCGTTTTCCCGGAAGCGCACAATGTGCCCGTTGACGTTGCCGGCACGCATCAGGCCGTCCACATCGTTGTACGAACGCGGGTTGGCCGCGTCGGTGTTGCCCGGCTGACGGCTGCTGTTGTTGGTCATGGTGATGTAGATCTCACCGTTTTTCGGGTTCACTGCGCCCCATTCCGGGCGGTCCATCTTGGTGGCGCCCACCGCGTCCGCCGCGTGGCGGGCGTTGATCCAGACGTCGGCCTGGTTGGCGAAGGCGTACACCGAGTAGCCCGAAATGGCGGGCACGCTGATGTCCAGCAGCAGCCATGCGCCGGTGCCGTCGTCGTTGAACTTGGCCACGTACAGGTCGCCGTCGTTGAGGTATTTGTCGCCAGCCGTCAGGCCGCCGCCGATGTCGGCAGGGTCCCAGACGGCGCGGCTGACGAACTTGTACACGTACTCGTTTTGCGAGTCGCAACCCATGTAGAAGGCCAGCGGCTGGCCCGCCACGGGCAGGCCGCAGACGGCCGCTTCGTGCGCGAAACGGCCCATGGCCACGCGCTTGACTGGCTGCGCACCGGACAGCGGGTCGATTTCCACGACAAAGCCGAAGGTGTTGGGCTCATTGCGGAAATCGTCGGCCGCGCTGCCGCCTGCGGCCGAGATGTTCCAACGAGCAAAACGGCTGTCCACCGCGTCGGGGGTGTACCAGCCCTGGCCCACGTCGGTCGTGGCCGCGTCGGCCAGGGGGGCGCTGCGCACGCCGTAGCGGCTGCGCGAGGTCACGGTTTTGGCGTCCACCGGGTTGGAGCCTTTGGGCATGTTGAAGTAGAAAGCCCAGTTTTCTTCGCAGGTCAGCAAGGTGCCCCACGGGGTGTAGCCGGTGCCGCAGTTGTTCAGCGTGCCGCGGCTGGTGGCGCCGGTGGTGTCGTAGCGGGTGACCATGAACGCACGGATGTCGTTGAGGTGCCCGGAGGGACCGCCAAAGCGCATGGGGGTTTGCGCGGTGATGCGGCGGTTGTAGATCGAGTCCACCACATAGCGCCAGCCGCTGGGGCCGTGTTGCACCTCGACGATGGAGACGCCGTGGTGGTTGATTTCTTTCAAGACCTCCAGCGTCGGGCGCGCGCCCAGGTCCCAGTTGCCGAACTGGGTGAATTTTTTGCCGCTGGTGCCGCCCGACGTCTGGCCGCGCTCGTGAAAGAAGTGCGCGTCGGCCGAGCTTTCGTGGTTCACCGCCAGCACAGCGCGGTTGGTGGCCGTGGCCGAATAGCGGCCAATGGCATCGATGTAGAAGAACTCCATGCCGTCGTGGTGGTCACCGATCCGGTCGGACCAATCGTCGGTTTCGGTGCCCAGGTTGGAGTAGGCCGTGACGGACGAACGCAGCCGGTCGCCGGTGGCGTGCAGCACGCTGTAGGTGTAACCGGCGGGCAGCACCACCTCGTCGGCGATGCTCTTGCCTACGGCGGCAAAACCCAGCGCCAGCGGGGCTTCGGCGGGGGTGGGCGCCGGGTCGTCGTTGCCACAAGCGGTCAGGAAGGGGACCGAGGACAGGGCGGCCAGACCGAGACCGCCGCGCAGGACATGGCGGCGGGCGGGGTTTTGCAGCGTGCGGGCCAGCACGGTCTGGAAATGCTCGTTGGGCGATCGGTTGCAGTCGAGGTCGTCGGGGTGAGACATGGCGTTCCTTTGGGGTTGAACGGCCTTCGGTGAAGGCGCTTGCCCATGCTCGCCGGCGACGATGAAGCTTTCGTGAAACAAGCAGCCGCCCGGCCGTTTCAGCGCACCAACTGGTTGAGCTGGATGATGGGCAGCATGACCGCCAGCACGATCAGCAGCACCACCACGCCCATGGCCACGATGAGCAGGGGCTCGAGCAGGGTGGCCAGGCGCAGGGCGCGGCGCTGCACCTCGGCGCTGAGCTGTTCGGCGGCGCGTTGCAGCATGGTGGGCAGCTGGCCGGTCTGTTCACCCAGCCGGGCGAACAGGGGCAGCAGGCCAGGAAAGCGTTTTTTCGAGGCCAGTGCGGCCGCCAGTGGCGCGCCTTCGCGCACCATCGTCAGGGTATCGAGCGCGTCGGCGCGCAGGGCGCGGTTGTTCAGGGTGTCGGCGGCGGTCTGCAGGGCGCGCAGGATGGGTACCCCCGCGCCGGCCAGCATGGCCAGGGTGGCGGCAAAGCGCGCGGCGTTGTAGCCACGCGCCAGCCGGCCCACCAGCGGCAGCTGCAGCCAGTGCGCGTCGATGCGGCTGCGCCACGACGGCTGGCGGCGGGCCCAGGCCAGGCCCGCCGCGGCCGCGGCCAGCCCCAGGGCCGCCAGCCAGCCCCACTGCCGCACCAGATCGCTCAGACCCAGCATCACCACGGTGAGGGTGGGCAAGGCCCTTTTCCCGCCGGCAAAGGCGTTGGCCACCTGGGGCACCACATAGCTCATGAGGAAGAGGACGATGACCGTGGCAAACAGGGTGACGATGGCGGGGTAGAGCGAGGCGGCGATCAGCCGGTTGCGCAACTGTTCGCGGGCCTCCAGGTCGTCGGCCAGGCGGTCGAGCACGGTGCCCAGGTGTCCACTTTGCTCGCCGGCGGCCACCACCGCCTGGTAGCCGCTGTCGAACTCGCGCGGGTACAGCCCCAGGGCGCGCGCCAGGCCGGAGCCGGCGTTGACCTCGGCGCGCAGCGTGGCCAGCAGGCGCTGCGCCTCGGGGCGTTCGGCCTCGTCGGCCAGGGCGCCCAGGGCGCGCTCCAGCGGCAGGCCGGCGTTCACCAGCCCGGCCAGTTGCCGGGTCCACACCGCCAGGGCGGTGGCGTTGAACACCCGGGCGCGCCAGAGGGGGCGGTGCCAGCCGGTGGCGGCCGCGTCCGGTTCCGCCGTCGGGTCCATCGCCAGGGGCACCCAGCCCCGGCCGCGCAGCACAGACCGGGCGGCGCGGGCGGTGTCGGCTTCGATCACGCCGCGCTGGGGGCGGCCGTTGGCGTCCAGGGCTTCGTAGGTGTAGGCGGGCATGGCGCGGCTTTCAGTCCCGCGTCACGCGCAGCAGTTCTTCCCGGCTGGTGGTGCCGTCGCGCACCAGCCGTTCGCCGTCGTCGCGCATCAGCACCGTGCCGCCGGCCAGGGCGGCGGCGCGCACCTCGGCCTCGGCGGCCTGGTTGTGCACCAGGGCGCGCAGGGCGTCGTCGGCCACCAGCAGTTCGTGGATGCCGGTGCGCCCGGCGTAGCCGCTGTGGCCGCAGTGCCCGCAGCCCACCGGGTGCCATTCGCCGTGTTCGTCTGGCCGGCGGCAGTGCGGGCACAGCTTGCGCACCAGGCGTTGGGCCAGCACGCCCAGCAGCGAACTGCTCAGCAGGAAGGGCTCCACGCCCATGTCGGTCAGGCGGGTGACGGCGCTGGCCGCGTCGTTGGTGTGCAGCGTGGCCAGCACCAGGTGGCCGGTGAGCGAGGCCTGGATGGCGATCTGCGCGGTTTCCTGGTCGCGGATTTCGCCGATCATGATCACGTCCGGGTCTTGCCGCAGGATGGCGCGCAAGGCCTTGGCAAAGCTGAGGTCGATCTTGGCGTGGACCTGGGTCTGGCCGATGCCGGGCAGTTCGTATTCGATCGGGTCCTCCACCGTCATGATGTTGAGGCGCTGCGCGTCCAGCCGCTGCAGCGCCGCGTACAGGGTGGTGGTTTTGCCCGAGCCGGTGGGCCCGGTGACCAGCACGATGCCGTGGGGTTGGGCGATCAGCCGCTCGAACCGCTGCAAGGTGGGGCCGTGCATGCCCACCGCCTCCAGCGTGAGCTGGTTGCCCGACTTGTCGAGCAGGCGCAGCACCGCGCGTTCGCCGTGTGCGCTGGGCAGGGTGGACACGCGCACGTCGATGGCGCGGGTGCCCAGGCGCAGGCTGATGCGGCCGTCCTGCGGCAGGCGTTTTTCGGCGATGTCGAGCTCGGCCATGATCTTCAGCCGGCTGATGAGCGCGGCGTGCAGGGCGCGTTGGGGCTGCACCACCTCGCGCAGCGTGCCGTCCACCCGGAAGCGCACGCTGGAGTGGCGCTCGTAGGGCTCGATGTGGATGTCGCTGGCGCCGTCGCGCGCGGCCTGGGTCAGCAGCGCGTTGAGCAGGCGGATGATGGGCGCGTCGTCGGCGGTTTCCAGCAGGTCTTCGATGGCGGGCAGGGCCTGCATCAGGCGGCCCAGGTCGGCGTCGTTTTCCACCTCGCTGACCACGGCGGCGGCGCTGGACTGGTCGAGGTTGGCGTAGGCGGCGCTGATGCGCTGGGCCAGCGCGGACGGTTCCTCCCACTGCAGGCTGTAGGGGCCGTGCTGGCGCTGGATTTCGCCCAGCGCACTCCACAGCCGGGTGCGGGCGGCGGGGTCCAGCCGGGCGGCGCCGGCCGGGGCGTACAACACGGGCTGGGCGCCGGTGCCGTGCAGCAGCACCTGGTGCTCGCGCGCGTAGGCGTAAGGCAGCGGGTAGGGCTTGTGCATGGCCGGCCTCAGCGCTCGGGCGTGCGCGGGGTCACGGGCAGGTGGTGCAGGTCCTGGCCGGCCCCCAGCACCCGCAGCGGCACGCGCGGGTGGCTCAGGTCCAGCGCGGGCAGGGCGGGGGCGTCGTTCACGCTGTGCACCACGCTGGGCTGGGGTTGCTGGCCGGTCTGGGCGGCGCGCATCAGCTCGTAGCGGTCCAGCGTCAGGGTGGCGCTCTGCTGTGGGTCGCGCAGCACCACCGGGCGCAGGAACACCATCAGGTTGGTTTTCTTGCGGCTGCGCTTTTCGCTCTTGAACAGGTTGCCGAACAGCGGCACATCGCCCAGGCCAGGCACCTTTTCCTGGTTGCCGCCGTACTCGTCCTGCAGCAGGCCGCCCAGCACCACCACCGCGCCGTCGTCGACCAGCACGCTGGACTCGATCGAGCGCTTGTTGGTGATCAGGCCCGAGGGCGAGTCCACCGACGAGGCCAGCACGCTGCTGACCTCCTGGAAGATGGCCATCTTGACGGTGCCGTTCTCGCTGATCTGGGGCTTGACGCGCAGGGTCAGGCCGACGTCCTTGCGCTCGATGGTCTGGAACGGGTTGACCGAGCCGCTGTTGCTGTTGTTGTTGGTGTACTGGCCGGTGACGAAGGGCACGTTCTGGCCGATGACGATTTTGGCCTCCTCGTTGTCCAGCGTCAGCAGGTTGGGGGTGGACAGGATGTTGCCCTCGCCCGACTGTTCCAGGAAGCGGGCCAGTGCGCCGAGCACGTACACGCCGTTGGTGCGCTGCGCCAGGCCGATGTTCAGGCCAGCGCTGGGGGCCAGGCCGGCCCCGGCGTTCTGGGTCGCCAGGTTGATGATGTTGCTGCCCCCGGCCCCGAAGTTGGTCCCCAGCAGGCCGATGACGCTGTCGCCGGCACGGCCCAGGGCCCCCTGCCACTGGATGCCGAATTCCGAGGCCTTGTCGGCGTTGACCTCGGCGATCAGGCTTTCCACGTACACCTGGGCACGCCGGGTGTCGAGTTGGTCGATGACGGCGCGGAGTTGGCGGTACTGCGGCTCGGGCGCGGAGATGATGAGGGCGTTGGTGGCCGGGTCGGCCTGGATCTGGCCGCCGGTGGCGGGGGTGGCGGCGGTGCCCGCGCCGCCGGCGGGGCTGGCGGCGCCATCTGGGGCGGCCGCGCGTGGCGCGTTGGCGGACGCGCCAGGGGCGGCACCGCTGCTTCCGCCCTGTTCGGCCGCCAGCGCCGCGCGCAATGTGGCCGCCAGCTGGGTGGCGTCGGCGTTTTTCAGGTAGACCACGTGGATGTTGCCGCTGGCGCGGTCGCTGCTGGGACGGTCGAGCTGGTCCGCCAGCGACCGCACCAGGGCCACCCGCGCGGGGTTGGCCGCGCGCAGGATCAGGCTGTTGCTGCGCGGGTCGGCCAGCAGCACGGTGCGAAAGCCGTTGCCGCCCGTTGCGGCCCCGGGGGCCGCGCCCGGGGCACCGCCGGCGGCCCCTTCGCCTTCGATCAGCCGCAGCAGCAGGGGCGCCAGGTCGTGGGCCAGCGCGTGCCGCAGCGGAATCACCTCGACGTCGGTGGCCTGGGCCACGTCCATCGCCGCGACCAGCCGGCCGAGGCGGCGCAGGTTGTCGGCGTAGTCGGTGACGACCAGCGCGTTGGTGCCCGGGTTGACGGTGATCGTGTTGTTGGGGCTGATGAGGGGGCGCAGCACCGGCACCAGGTTGGCGGCGTTTTCGTGGGTGAGGCGGAACACCTGGGTGACGATCTGCTGCCCGCGCGCGGGGGCGTTGTCGTCGATGACGGTGGCGCTTTGCAGCTTGGCGTCGGCTTCGGGCACCACCTTGTACAGCCCTTGCGACTCCACCAGCGCAAAGCCGCGCAGGCGCAGCTCGGCGCCGAACTGGTCCACCGCGGTGGCGGGGCTGACCGGCCGCTCGGTGACCAGGTGGAGGGTACCGCGCACGCGCGGGTCCACCACCACGTGGCGCCCGGACAGGGAGGCCATGGCCCGGGCCACGGCCTCGATCTCGGCGTTGACAAAGTTGAGCGTGACCGGCTCGCCCGGACGCACCGCCGGCGGCGGGGTCTGGGCGTGGGCGCTGGTCAGCGCGGCGGCCAGGGCCCAGGCCAGGCCCCGGGCCCGCCAGGCGCGTGGGCGTGGGGATACGGGCAGTCCGGCAACGGTGGGGTGGGAGTGAAACGGAGCGGGCATGGGGTCATCCGAGGGTGATGTGGGTGCGCAGGCCGTCGCGGCGCCCCAGGATGTTCAACAAATGGGACAGGGCGCCGAGGTGGGCGGCGTCGGTTTCGGCCAGGCCGCGAAAGCGCCAGCCCGCGGGCCGCGCTTCGGCCTGCCCCGACAGTTGCAAGGCCCCGGACAGCGTCTGCAGCGCCACCTGGGGCGGGCCATCGGGCGGGGCCACCAGCCGCAGCCGGTAGTTGCCCAGCACCGGCAGGGGCGACAGCGCCGAGCGCAGGTGGTGCAATTCCGCGTTGAGGCTGCCCTGCAGCCGCCATTGGCGCCGGTCCCACTGCGCCGACAGGCCGGGGGATGACAGTTGCAGCCGGCCTTGCAGGCGCACGGTGTTCCAGGGCGAGCCCAGGGCAGCCCAGCCATCCAGTGGGGCATGGGCCTGGAAGCCCTGAACGGTCAGGTGGATACCGGTGCGTTGCGCCAGCACCCGGCCCTCCAGCGTTTGCGTGGCGCAGCAGGGCAGGCTCAGTTGCCAGGCCAGACCGGGGCCCTGCGACCACGCCGGGCGCAGCCGCCAGCGGATCTCGTGGGCGATGAGGTGTCGGTGCTGGCGCTGGCGGCCCCCGGCGGCGACGGCCTGCGCCTGGCCTTGCCAGACGGTGCCGTGGGGGTTGAGCAGCAGCAGACGGCCACCGCTGGCCCAGGCCACGCCATGGGCCAGCCAGGCCGCCGGTGCGCCCACCAGTGTGCCGGCCAGCAGCCCCCAGGCCAGCGCCAGCGTGGCGACCGGCCGCGGCCACCGCACGGTAGAGGGTGGCGCACTCATGGCGCTGAGAGCCCCGGGCCGGTGAGCACGATGGTGCCGCTCCAGTCCGGGGCGTTGCGTTGCAGCTCCGTTTCCAGTGGCAGCAAATGGGCCTCCCGGTGCACCTGTTGCAGCCACTGGGCCAGCGCGGGGGGAGGGGCGGCGATCAGGGTGACCACCACCCGGTCGGGCTGGGGGTGCAAGGTGGCGCCTTGGGCCAGGGTGGCTTCGGTGGCTTGCGACAGCGCCTGCAGGGTCGCGGCCCGGTCCGGGGTGGCGGATGGGGGCCGTGCCCGGAGTTGTTGCGCCTCGTCGGCCAGGGCGCGCACCCGTTGCCATTGCTGTTCGGCGGCCGCCCGCACAGCAGGCGCGTTGCGCAGGGTGTGCCAGGCCGGCCGCACCGCCACCGCCCAGACCAGGCCCGCGCCCAGCAGGGCGAGCAACACGGCCAAGGCGCGGCGGTCCCGGGGCGACAGGCGCTGCCAGGGTGGGAACGCGAACCGTTTCATGGCCGAGACGTCCGGGTGAAGGTGTGGGTGCCGCCGCTGGCGGCCGACGGCGTCCAGCCCAGTGCCTGCAGTCCGGGTTGCCACGGGGTCGGGGTGTGCCCGGGGGCTGGGGCCGCACGCAGCACGAGTTCGTGCGGGTTGTAGCGCAGCCCTTCCAGCGGCGCTGGCGGGTCCGTGCGGCCGATCGCGCTGAGCAGCGCGGCCAGGTCGTGCGCCTCGGGTTCTGCCCGCCCCTGGCGCAGGGCGGCCACCTCGCGCTGCATCTGCAGCGGGGCGTCCAGGACCACGCCCAGCTGGGGGAAGGTGGCGCGCAGCACCGCCTGGGTGTCCCGCTCCAGCTGGCGCACCGCGGCGCGTTCCTGCCACGCCACCGCGTTCAGCCCCAGCAGGTTGGCCAGGCACACGCCCGCCAGGCCCCAGCGCGCCGGGCGCCAGGCGGGGCCCAGCAACCCCTGCCGCCAGGCCGCGGCCAGGCCACTGCTCCGGCGGGAACGGGTGGCCTGGGCCAGCGCGAATTGCGCCAAGTTCCACCCCTGCTGCAGGTTGTGCAGCCACGGCGCCAGGGCGGGTTGCGGGGTCCAGTCCAGCCCGGGCAGGTGGCTGCGGGCCCAGGCCAGTCGGTCGGCGGTGGCGTGGCCGCGCAGGCGGTCGGCGTCGGCCCACGCCGTCACCAGGGGCCAGCAGTCGGCGGTGGCATGGTCGTCGGCCGGCAGCGGGTACGACAGCACCCCTTGCGGGCCGCTCAGGCCCAGCCAGCCGGATCCGTCGGGCCCATCGTGGACCCAGACCGTGGCGGCGTCGCCGGGCACCAGCGCGGGCAGCACGCCTGCGAGGGGCTGGCCCGCCGCCTGCAGGTCCCGCAGGCAGGCCTGCAGCGCACCGTGGTGGCACACCGCCACCCAGGTGTCGGCTGCCGGTCCCGGCCGGAAGTCCGGCGGCAGGGCGAGGTGGACCGCGTCGAGCTCGGACAGGAGGTGGTCTTCCAGCTGCCCCAGCAGGGCGGCGTGCAGCTTGGCGGCGTTCACCCGCGGCAGCTGAACCCGGTGCCAGGACACCCAGTCGGGTGGCAGGCAGAGCTGGGCGGGGCCGCCCCGGGGCCAGTCGCCGCAGCCCGCGCTGCCGTGCGCCTGGACCGTGCGCCGTTCGGGGTCGAGCCGCGCCCATGTCCACACCGTGTCGGGCGCGGGGAGCGAGGTGGGGCAGAGCAGCAGCACGGGAACGGTTCGGGTCGGGATGGAGCCGGTCAGCGTATCAAGGCTGTGTGACAGAACGGCGACGGTCCGGTGACGGATCGTCCCGATCCCGCCACAGGGTGTGCAAGTCCAGGCCGCTGCGCCGCACCAGCGACCGCTCGTGCAGGGTGTGCCCATCCCAGTGCACACGGCCCTGCACCTCGAAGTACTGGCTGCCGGTGGCGAAGCGGTCGGCCGGCAGTTCGGCGTTGCCCAGCAGTGGGCGGGCCTCGACGGGACGTTGCAGCGGGGCCTGTCCGCGTTGGCCCACGAACCGTTGCGCTTGCGCCAGCTCCAGCCCGGGCACGCTGGCCCACAACGCCAGCGGGCCGGCGGTGTTCAGGTTCAAGGGCGTGCGTTCGGGCAGCCAGGTGGCGTGGGGGGCCAGTGCGTCCAGGGTGTGCGGCGCCAGCCCCAGCCAGGCCAGTTGCCCGAAGCGTTGGGGCGGCAGGGGCCGTGTGGGCGCGCTGCCGGCTTCGGGGTCGCCGTGGTGGGCCTGCAGCAGCCTGGTCACCAGCCGTTCCAGTTCGGTGTCGGGCAAGTGCAACGCCGCGAACAGCCGGCGGAAAGCGGCCAGGTCCTCGTCCGAGCGCACCGGGCGGTCCTCCTCGCCCCGCAGCAGGTTGCGCAGGTTCATGCGCCCCTGCAGGTCGGTGATGCGACCGGCCAGGAGGGCCTCGGGCAGGCCGGGGTCGTCGGACCGGCCGTCCGCGCTGAGGAAGGCGGTGACGGGGGTGTCTGCCAGCGGCAGGGCCCAGGCTTCGCCCAGGTGGTCGATGGCGCTGGCGCGGGCGTCTTCGCGCAGCAGTTGCCGGGCCCAGTCCAGGGCGCCGGCCAGCAGCCAGCGCGATTGCAGCCGGTGCTGTTCGGCCTGTTCGGCGGCCCAGGCCCGGTGTTGCTGCCAGTAGGCCTGGGCGCTGAAGGTGGCCACCACGGCCACGACCAGCAGGGCCAGCAGCAGCGCGCTGCCGCGCGAACGCCGGCGCATGGCGTCAGCCCGCCTGCCCGTGGCCGGCATCGGGTCGCACCCAGTCGCGGGTCAGCCGGCCGCGGGCGGGGCCGGCCCCGTCCAGGGTCAGCACCAGCCGGATGGCGTCGGGCACGCTGCCTTCGGCGCCTGGGCCACCACTGGCCGACAGGGGGTGGCTCCACGCGCCGCCGCGGTGGTAGTACAGCTGCCAGGCGCTGGCCGCGGGCAGGGCGGTGCCCACCCCCGCGGTGGGGCCGGTGGGCGCGCGCGCCCACTGCGCGGCGGCGGCCCAGGCGTTTTCCAGCGCGGCGCGGTCTTGCAGCGGTGGCGACGACCAGCGGTACCAGCGCGTGCCGGCCGCCGGGGCCAGCGGGTCTGGCAGCAGCGCCCAGGCCACCACCTGCAAGCCGGCCGGCGTGTCCGCGCCGGCCCGGCGCACCAGTCGCAGCAGCTGGCCGTCGAACAACAAGGGGGGCACGACCTGGGTGTCCTGCAGCCGGTCCAGGTCGGTGTTCCATTGGGCCAGGCTGGTCTGCCAAGCCGCCCAGGCGTCGGTCTGTTCGCGCACCACCGCCTCGGTGGTGGCCAGGGTGTCCAGGCCGCGCCAGGCCATGACCGACAGCGCGGCCATGATGGACAGGGCCACCAGCAGTTCGATCAGGGTCAGCCCGCCTTGGTGAGGTCGCCCAGTGGCGCCAGGTGGGGCACGTCGGGAGGGTGGGTTCACGGCCGCCCCACGACGGTAACCAGGTCCACCAGCACCCTGGCCGGGGTGTCGGCCGTTTCCACCGACGCTTGCAGCCGGCGGAACTGGGCGTTGGGCGTGGGCTGGACGTGCAGGTGCACGCGGAAGCGGTGCGCGCCCTGGTCGCAGCCGTGGCTGCGGCTGCCCAGGGCCGGCGGTTGGGGTTGCAGCCGCACCGCGACGAGGGCGTTGTCGGCGCAGAGCTGTGCCAGCCATTGTTGCTGCTGGCGTTCGGCCAGCCGGGTCAGGCTGGCGCTGGCCTGCAGGCCGGCCATCAGGCCGATGGCCAGGATGGACAGGGCCACCAGCACCTCGATGAGGGTCAGGCCGCGTTCGGTGCGCCGGTGCGGGCTCATGGCGGGGCCGTGGGGGGGGCGGCCACGCGGGCAAACGGGCGCAGGCCGTCGCTGGCGATGTCCGCGCGCAGGTCGCCCAGGGTCAGCCGCAGGCGTTGCGGCGGCAGGATGGGTTCGGGGCCCAGGACCAGCCGGTCCGCGCCCGCCGGCTCCAGCACCTGGACCTGGGTGTCGGGTTCCAGCCAGTGCTGGGCGTCGGCCGCCATGCTCGGTTCCCAGGTGTAGCCCGAGGCGGTGGGCCGCCAGTGTCGGGTCTGGCCGGTGGCGCGCGCCGCGCTGCGCGCCGCTTCCAACTGGGCCGCCAGGCGCACCGCTTCGCGTTCCAGGGCGCCGGCCCGTGGGTCGGGCAGGCCCAGGACCACGGCACCAGCGGCCACCCCCAGTATCAGCAGCACCACCAGCAGTTCCAGCAGGGTGAAGCCGGCGTCGCGTCGGGGCCGGACAAGCAGGTCCTGGATCACTTACTGCCAGCTGCCCAGGTCCGCGTTCGGGCCGTCGCCGCCGGGCTGGCCGTCGGCGCCGAGCGACACCACGTCCACCGGGCCGTGCACGCCGGGGTTGAGGTACTGGTAGGGCCGGCCCCAGGGGTCGTTGGGCAGCTTGTCGATGTACGGCCGCCATTTGCCGGGCGCGGGCCCGACCGTGGGCCGCTGCACCAGGGCCTGCAGGCCCTGTTCGGCGGTGGGGTAGCTGTGGTTGTCCAGCCGGTACAGCTTGAGCGCCTGGTGCAGGTTGTTGACGTCGTTCTGGGCGGCGGTGATGCGCGAGTCGTCGGCGCGGTCGAGCACGTTGGGCACGATCAGGGCGGCCAGCACCCCGATCACCACGAGCACGACCATGAGCTCGATCAGGGTGAACCCCCGCTGGCCGGGGCGGGACTGGGTGACATGAATTTGACGCATGCGCACAGCATAATTTTCCAACATGACCAATTTGTTACCGTTTGCGCGGGGCCGCACCTGGGGCCCGCGGCTGCTGTCGTGGGCTGTGTGGGGACTGGTGGGTGGGTCTGTGGCCCACTGGGGCCTGCGTCTGGCGCACTCCCCGCGGGCCGAGCCCTTGCCAGCGTCGGTCGCCCCAGTCCCTTGGGTCGATGTGCAGGCCATGGCGCGGGCCCTGGGCGGTACAGACAACGACCGCGCATCGGCCGGGCCACCGGCGGCGTCCGCCGCGCCCGTCCATACCCTGCTGGGCGTGGTGGCCGGAGCCCAAGGCCGGGGCGTGGCCCTGCTGCTGGCGCCGGGTGAGCCGGTGCGCCCGGTGCGGCTGGGGGAACGGCTGCCCGACGGCTGGCGGCTGGAGGCGCTGGGCCGCGACCACGCCGTCCTGGCGGGCCCCGGCGGGCAAGGCGCGGCCACCGTGCGCTTGCCAGCGGTGCGCTGAATTCATCATTTCTTCACGGTCTCGACCCGGCGTTGTCATGGGTGCTGCCTACAGTGAATTGGTCTGCCGGTATTGGCTGGCAGTCTGATTTCCACCCATCTTTTGGAGCAATCCCCATGTCCAATTCACGCCGTGATTTCGTCAAACTGGTGGGCGCCGGTGCCCTGATGGCCCCGCTCGCCGCCTTCCACGCCCGCGCCGCCACCGGCGGTGTGCCGGCGTTCGGCCCCGGTTTCGGCCCGCTCAAGCCGATGCTGCCGCTCAACACCCAAGAGGTGTTTTCCGTCCGCGCCGATGGCACCGTCAATTTCGACCTGCGCGGCCAGGCCCTGGTTTCCCTGCCCGACGGCTTCAGCTACCGCGTGGTGTCTTGCACCGGCCAGAAAATGAGCGACGGCTCCCTGGTGCCGGGCGACCACGACGGCATGGCCGCCTTCCGCGGCCCGCGCGGCACCACCGTGCTGGTGCGCAACCACGAACTGAGCAACCGCCAAGCCATTTACGGCGATGCCACCGGCGTCGCTGTGAGCGACGATCTGAAGTTCGACACCTACTGCAACGGCGGCACCACCACCCTGGTGCTGGACGAGTCCGGCCAGTTGCTGCGCGACTTTGCCTCGCTGGGCGGCACCAACAACAATTGCGCCGGTGGCCCGACCCCCTGGGGCTCCTGGATCACCTGCGAAGAGAACGAGTCCCTGGCCTCCGGCACCTACCAGCGCCGCCACGGCTACGCCTTCGAGGTGCCCGCCCTGGCCGAAGGCCCGGTCAAGGCCGAGCCGCTGGTGGCCATGGGCCGCTTCTACCGCGAAGCCATCGCGGTGGACCCGCGCACCGGCATCGTCTACCAGACCGAAGACCGCGGTGACGGCCTGATCTACCGTTTTGTGCCCCGTGTGCCGGGCCAGCTGGCGGCCGGCGGCAAACTGGAGGCGCTGAAGCTCAAAGGCGACGTGGCCACCCGCCTGGTCACCGCCAAAGGGGTGTTCCAGCTCAACGTGCCCCAGGCCGTGGAATGGGTCGCCATCGACACGCCCGACCCGCTGGACAACGCCAACTCCTGCCGCAACCAGGGCAAGGCCAAGGCCGCGGCCCAGTTCGCGCGCGGCGAAGGCATCTGGTACGGCAACGACAAGATCTACTTCACCTGCACCAGCGGCGGCGAAATTGGCGCCGGCCAGGTGTTCGCCTACGACCCGCGCAGCAATCTGTTGTCGGTCATCGTCGACTCCACCGACCGCGCCGTGCTGGACGCGCCGGACAACATCACCGTGGGCCCGGACGGCCGCCTCTACCTCAACGAGGACGGTGGCAACCGCAACTTCATCGTGGGCGTCCACGCCAACGGCGAACTGTTCCAGGTGGCCGAAAACCTGACCCCCGCCGGCGGCGAGTTCTGCGGCAGCTGCTTCTCGCACAACGGCCGCTTCATGTTCGTCAACATCCAGAGCCCGGGGCTGACGCTGGTGATCGAAGGTCCGTGGCGCAAGGGCCAGGCCTGATCAACCCCTGACCGGCGGGTCGGGCCAGTGCCTGACCTGCCAGGCGCCAAAGTCGCACGCCGCGGTGGGCCAGTCCCGGGCCCGCAGCGGCTGCGGCGTTTGTGCCAGCCACACCTGCACCGCGCGCACCACCCCGGCGTGGGTGACCCAGACCGCCCGGCGCGCGCCCAGGGCCTGGGCCTGCCGGTGGCAGGCATCCAGCGCATCCCGCACCCGGGCCAGAAAGCCACCCACGTGTTCCCCGCCCCCGGGGCGGTGGTGGTGGAAGTCGTCGGTCCAGGCGTCCAGTTCGGCGCGGGGCAGCGCGTCCCAACGCCGGCCCTCCCAGGTGCCAAAGTCCATTTCGGCCAAGCGTTCGTCCACCTGCAGGGGTGGGTACAGTCCGGCCGGGGGGTGTTGCGCCACCGCTTGGGCCAGGGCCTGCGCCCGGGTGCGCGGCGAGGTCCACAGCGGCAGCGGTTCGGCAGTGGCGCCCTGAGCGGCTCGCAGCGCCGCGGTCAGGGCCTGGGCGCTGGCGGCGGTGTGGGCCGGGTCGGCGGGCACGTCCAGCCGGCCGTAGCAGACGCCAGGCTCCACCAGTGGCCGGGCGTGTCGCACCAGCCACAACTCCAGCGTGGCCACGGTCAGCGTGCGCCCATGGCCAGCGCCATGGCCAGGTAAAAGCCGATTTCGCTGACCTGCTGGGCCGCGCCCAGGCCGTCGCCGGTGAAGCCTTGCAGCCGCACCTTCAAGCGCCAGTGCACCAGCGCCCAGCCGGCCACCGACCCCCCCAGCCCCCAGGCCAGCACGGCGGCGGTGCGCTCGCCGCTGACCAGCCCGCCCAGCCAGGGCGGCGCCAGCGTGTGGGCTGCCCACCCTGCCAGCCCCACCGCCAGCCCCAGCCACAGCGCGCCGGCCCACAGGGCGCCGGTCGATATCTGGTCCGCCAGCGGCTTGGACTTGCTGCCCGCCGCGTCGCCCACGTGGGGCAGCCAACGGATGGTCAGCAGCGGCCAGGTGCGCGAGGCCACGTGCGCCAGCCACAGCGCCAGCAGCGCGCCGGCCAGCGACAACTGCCCCAGCACCGCCAGCAGCCCCACCTTGGCCAGCAGCGCCAGCACCAGCGCCATCGCCCCGAAGGCGCCGATGCGCGAGTCCTTCATGATCTCCAGCGCGCGCTCGCGCCGGTAGCTGCCGCCCAGACCGTCGGTCAGGTCGGCCAGGCCGTCCTCGTGGAAGCCGCCGGTCAGCAACACCGTGGCGAGGGTGCAGAACACCGCCGCCACCCAGGTGATGCCGCCCACCGGCGGCAGGTGCCAGCACAGCGCCCCGTACACGCCCGCCGCCGCCGCGCCCACCACCCAGCCCACGCCGGGGAAGTGTGCCGCGCTGGCGCGCAACATGGCCGGGCTGTAGCCCACCCACCGCGCCAGCGCCCCGGTCACGGGGAGGCGGGTGAAGAACTGCAGCGCCAGCAAAAAGTGCTTCAGGGCTTGCATGGCAGGGCCGTGGAACGCCAGACCGGCGTCAATTCAGGAACAGCCGGTACACCGGGTTCTCGGTCTCTTCCACATAGGGGTAGCCCAGCGTATCCAGAAATTTCTGGAAGGCCTTGCCGTCCTTGGCGGGCACCTGCAGACCGACCAGAATGCGGCCGTAGTCCGCCCCCTGGTTGCGGTAGTGGAACAGGCTGATGTTCCAGCCCGGACGCATCAGGCTCAAAAATTTCAGCAGCGCGCCCGGCCGCTCGGGGAAGACGAAGCGCAGCAGCCGCTCGTCCTGCGCCAGCGCCGAGCGCCCGCCCACCATGTGGCGGATGTGCTCCTGCGCCAGGTCGTCGTGCGTCAGGTCCAGCGTGGCGAAGCCCTGTTTGCCGAAGTTGGCGGCGATCTTGGCGCTTTCTCCGGGGCCGCGCGTGGTCAGGCCCATGAACACGTGGGCCTGGTTCGCGTCGCTGATGCGGTAGCTGAACTCGGTGACGTTGCGCGGGCCGCCCGGCAGGTTGCCGATGGCTTCCAGAAAGCGCTTGAAGCTGCCGCGTTCTTCGGGCAGGGTCACGGCAAACAGGGCCTCGCGCTCTTCGCCCACCTCGGCGCGCTCGGCCACGAAGCGCAGCCGGTCGAAGTTCATGTTGGCGCCGCACAGGATGGCGGCGTAGGTTTCGCCCTGGGTTTTGCGCTCGGCCACGTACTTTTTGATGGCGGCCACCGCCAGCGCGCCGGCCGGTTCGACGATGCTGCGCGTGTCCACGAAAATGTCCTTGATGGCGGCGCAGACCGCATCGGTGTCCACGGTGATGAAGCCGTCGACCAGTTCGCTGCTGATGCGAAAGGTCTCTTCGCCCACCAGTTTGACAGCGGTGCCGTCGCTGAACAGGCCCACGTCGGGCAGGGTCACGCGCCCGTGCGCGGCCACCGAGCGCATCATCGCGTCCGAATCGTTCATCTGCACGCCGATGACCTTCACCTCGGGCCGCACCGCCTTGATGTAGTTGGCCACGCCGCTGATGAGGCCGCCGCCGCCGATGGCCACGAACACCGCGTCCAGCCGCTGGCTGCCCAGGCTTTGCAGCTGCCGCAGCATTTCCATGGCCACCGTGCCCTGGCCGGCGATCACGTCCGGGTCGTCGAAAGGGTGGACAAAGGTCAGGCCCTGTTCCTGTTCCAGTTTCAGCGAGTGCTGGTAGGCGTCGGAGTAGCTGTCGCCGTGCAGCACCACCTCGCCGCCCAGGGCCTTGACCGCGTCCACTTTGACCTGCGGCGTGGTGGTCGGCATGACGATGACCGCACGCGCGCCCAGCTTGTGCGCGCCCAGCGACACGCCCTGCGCGTGGTTGCCGGCCGAGGCGCAGATGACACCACGCTGGAGCTGTTCGGGCGTGAGGTGCGCCAGCTTGTTGTACGCCCCGCGCAGCTTGAAGCTGAACACCGGCTGCTGGTCCTCGCGCTTGAGCAGCACCTGGTTGTGCAGGCGCCGGCTCAGGTTCTTGGCGGGCTCCAGCGCCGACTCCACCGCCACGTCGTACACCTGGGCGTTGAGGATCTTGATCAGGTAGTCGGCCGGGGTGAGCGTGGTGACGACGGGGGACGGGGCGGCGGTTTTCTTGGGCATGGTGGCGGGCGGCCGTGGCGGGGTGGGCAAACCCGCATCATAAAACCCCGCGCCCGTGGGTCAGCGCTTGGGCACCGGGCGCGGGCGGCCCTGGTCGTCGATGGCGACGTAGGTCAGCGACGCTTCCGTCACCTTGACGAACTGGCCCTGCGCGCCAAAGCGCTCGGCAAACACCTCCACCTGCACCGAGATCGAGGTGTTGCCGATGCGGGTGACGTTGCCGTAAAAGCTCAGGATGTCGCCCACCTTCACCGGCTGTTTGAAGATGAACTGGTTGACCGCCACGGTGGCGAAGCGCCCGCCCATGTAGCGCGCCGGCAGCACCGAGCCGGCCAGGTCCACCTGGGCCATGACCCAGCCGCCGAAAATGTCACCGTTGGCGTTGCAGTCCGCCGGCATGGGAATCACCTTCAGCACCAGGGTCTTGTCCGACGGCGGCAGGTCCGACACCAGCGGCGTCTCGGGGCTTGGGGGCACAATGGGCGTGTTCATCTGTCTATTGTCATCCATGCGCCACCTCGCCTCCAGCCCCCCCGTTGCCTCCCCCGCCGCGCCCGGCAGCCCGCCGGCGGCGGCGCGCACGGACTGGGCGGTGCTGCGCCGCCTGCTGCCCTACCTGTGGCAGTACCGCTGGCGCGTGGCGGCGGCGCTGGGCTTCATGGTGGCGGCCAAGCTGGCCAACGTGGGCGTGCCGCTGCTGCTCAAGGAACTGGTCGATGCGCTCACCCCCGCGCCCGGCCAGTCGCTGCTGGGCCTGCCGCCGGGCAGCGAGGCGCTGCTGGTGGTGCCGGTGGGCCTGCTGCTGGCCTACGGCCTGCTGCGCCTGTCCACCACCCTGTTCACCGAGTTGCGCGAGCTGATCTTTGCCAAGGCCACCGAAGGCGCCACCCGCGCCATCGCGCTGCAGGTGTTCGGCCATTTGCACGAACTCAGCCTGCGCTTCCACCTGGAGCGCCAGACCGGCGGCATGACGCGCGACATCGAACGCGGCACGCGCGGCGTGCAGTCGCTCATTTCGTATTCGCTCTACAGCATCCTGCCCACGCTGCTGGAGGTGGCGCTGGTGCTGGCGCTGCTGGGCATCAAGTTCGAGCTGTGGTACGTCTGGACCACCCTGGCCGCGCTGGTGCTGTACGTGTTCTTCACCGTGCGAGTGACGGAATGGCGCACCCAGTTCCGCCGCCACATGAACGAGATGGAATCGGCCACCCAGACCAAGGCCATCGACTCGCTGCTGAACTACGAAACCGTCAAGTACTTCAACAACGAGGCCTTCGAGGGCCGGCGCTACGACGAGGCGTTGGAGCGCCTGCGCCGCGCCCGCCTGAAAAGCCAGACCACGCTGTCGCTGCTCAACGCGGGGCAGCAGCTCATCATCGCCACCGCGCTGGTGGCCATGCTGTGGCGCGCCACCGTGGGCGTGACCAGCGGCGCCATGACGTTGGGCGACCTGGTGATGATCAACGCCTTCATGATCCAGCTTTACATCCCGCTCAACTTCCTGGGCGTGCTGTACCGCGAGATCAAGCAGGGCCTGACCGACCTGGACAAGATGTTCACCCTGCTGGACAAGGAGCGCGAGATCGCCGACGCCCCCGGCGCCCAGCCGCTGCGGCTGGACGGCCCGCCCGAGGTGCGCTTCGAGAACGTGCACTTCGCCTACGAGCGCGAGCGGGAAATCCTGCACGGCGTGAGCTTCACCATCCCCCCGGGCAAGACGGTGGCGGTGGTGGGGCCGTCGGGCTCGGGCAAGTCCACCCTGGCGCGGCTGCTTTACCGCTTCTACGACGTGGGCCGCCCGGGCGATGGGCACGACGGCAGGGAAGGGCGCATCACCATCGCGGGCCAGGACCTCCGCGCCGTGACACAGGGCAGCGTGCGCCGCGCCATCGGCATCGTGCCGCAGGACACGGTGCTGTTCAACGACACCATCGGCTACAACATCCGCTACGGCCGCCCCGACGCGACCGAGGCCGAGGCGGTGCAGGCGGCCCAGGCCGCGCACATCCACGCCTTCATCGAGCGGCTGCCCAAGGGCTACGCCACGGTGGTGGGCGAGCGCGGGCTCAAGCTGTCGGGCGGCGAAAAGCAGCGCGTGGCCATTGCGCGCACCCTGCTCAAGGACCCGCCCATCCTGATCTTTGACGAGGCCACTTCGGCGCTGGACAGCGCCAACGAGCGCGCCATCCAGGCCGAACTGAAAAGCGCCGCCCAGAACAAGACCACGCTCGTGATCGCGCACCGCCTGTCCACCGTGGTGGACGCGCACGAGATCATCGTGCTGGAACACGGCACCGTGGTCGAGCGCGGTCGCCACGCCGAGCTGCTGGCCGCCGGTGGCCGCTACGCCCAGATGTGGGCGCTGCAACAAAGCGGGGGCGACGGCAGCGGGGCGGCCGACGTTTCGCCGGCGCCCGCCACCCCCATCGGAGGCCCGCATGGACACCAAATGGCTTGAAGACTTCGTCAGCCTGGCCGAAACCCGCAGCTTCAGCCGCTCGGCCCAGTTGCGGCATGTGACGCAGCCGGCCTTCTCGCGCCGCATCCAGTCGCTGGAGGCCTGGGCCGGTACCGACCTGGTGGACCGCTCCTCCTACCCCACGCGGCTGACCCCGGCCGGCCAGACCCTGCACGAGCAGGCGCTGGAGATGCTGCACACCCTGCAGACCACCCGCGCCATGTTGCGCCAGCACACCGCGGTGGCCAAGGACACCATCGAATTCGCGGTGCCCCACACCCTGGCCTTCACCTTCTACCCGGCCTGGTTGTCGGGCCTGCGCGCCACCGTCGGGCCGGTCAAGAGCCGGCTCATCGCCCTGAACGTGCACGACGCGGTGCTGCGCCTGACCGAAGGCAGCTGCGACCTGCTGCTGGCCTACCACCACGCCTCCCAGCCGATCCAGCTCGACACCGAGCGTTACGAAATGCTCTCGCTCGGGCACGAGGTGCTGGCCCCCTACGTCAAGCCCGACGCCCAGGGCGAGCCGCTGCACCGCCTGCCCGGCAGCGCCGGCGCGCCGGTGCCCTTCCTGGCCTACGCCCCCGGGGCCTACCTGGGTCGGGTGGTGGACTGGGTGTTGCGCCAGCCCGGCCAGGCGGTGCACCTGGACCGGGTCTACGAAACCGACATGTCCGAGAGCCTGAAAGCCATGGCCATCGAGGGCCACGGCGTGGCGTTTCTGCCCACCAGCTCGGTGCAGCAGGCGCTGGGCGACGGCCGCTTGGTCGGTGCCGCACCCCCGGGGGCCGACTGGCGCGGCGAGCTCGACATCCGCCTCTACCGCGCCGCGGGCCACAAGGGCAAGCGCGCCGCCCAGACCTTCTGGGACGACGTGGCCGCCGCCGTCCAGGCCCGGCCGCATCAGCCGGCCTGATGGGCCTGCTGACCGCCTGATGCGACAGTGCCGGGCACGGCGCTTGCGTAGTTCCCCCATGCCCCGAACGCGGTTCGGCTCCTAGAATGGGCCGACCGTTCCACCCCTGAACCGTTCAAGGAAGCTCGCATGAAGAAAACCCTGATCGCCTGCGCCGCGCTGGGCTTGGCCGCCACCGCCGCCATCGCCCAAACCAACGACACCCTCGCCAAAATCAAATCGTCCGGCAGCGTCACCCTTGGGGTGCGCGAATCGTCGGGCCTGAGCTTCACCCTCGGCGGCGGCAAGTTCGTCGGTTTCCACACCGAAATGGGCGAACGCGTGCTGGCCGACGTGCAAAAACAGCTCGGCCTGGCCAAGCTCGACGTCAAGTACCAGCCCGTCACCTCGCAGAACCGCATCCCGCTGGTGCAGAACGGCACCGTCGACCTGGAGTGCGGCTCCACCACCAACAACACCGCGCGCCAGCGCGACGTGGCGTTTGCCGTGACCACCTACGTGGAGGAGGTGCGCATCGCGGTCAAGGCCAACGGCGGCATCCAGTCCATCAAGGACCTGGTCGGCAAGACCGTGGCCACCACCACCGGCACCACCTCGGTGCAGACGCTGCGCAAACACGAGCGCGCCAACGGCGTGGACTTCAAGGAAATCTACGGCAAGGACCACGCCGACAGCTTCCTGCTGCTGGAAAGCGGCCGCGCCGACGCCTTTGTGATGGACGGCTCCATCCTGGCGGCCAACATCGCCAAGTCCAAGGCCCCGGCCGATTTCAAGATCGTGGGCGAGGTGCTGAGCGTTGAACCCATTGCCTGCATGTTGCGCAAGGACGACCCGGCCTTCAAGAAGGCGGTGGACGACAGCATCAAGCGCCAGATCGCCGACGGCTCGCTGGCCAAGCTCTACGACAAGTGGTTCATGCAGCCGATTCCGCCGGCCAACGTCAACCTGAAGATGCCGCTGTCCGACACCACCAAGGCCGTCTGGGCCAACCCCAACGACAAGCCGATGGAAGACTACGCCAAGAAGTAAGCCACGGCGTTTCCCGGGAGTCACCCCCGCGCGCCCCGAGGCGCAGGGGGTGTTTTTCTTGTTCGCGAGTCAAAGGAGTCCCCGATGAGCTGGGATTGGCAGGTCTTTTGCGAAGACACCATCACCCGCGAGGTGGGCGAGCGCTGCTTCGGCCAGGGCGGTGACATCACTTACCTCGACTGGCTGCTGTCGGCCTGGGGCTGGACGGTGTCGGTGTCGCTGCTGGCGCTGGTGCTGGCGCTGGCCGTGGGGGCGGTCGTGGGCACCTTGCGCACGCTGCCCCACCGCCCGGTGGTGGTCGGCCTGGGCAACGCCTGGGTGGAGCTGTTCCGCAACATCCCGCTGCTGGTGCAGATTTTCCTCTGGTACCACGTGGTGCCCGCGCTGGTCCCGGCGCTCAAGGGCGTGCCCGGCTTCGTGCTGGTGGTGATCGCGCTGGGCCTGTTCACCTCGGCGCGGATTGCCGAGCAGGTGAAGTCCGGCATCCAGGCGCTGCCGCGCGGCCAGCGCTACGCCGGCATGGCGCTGGGGCTGACCACCGCGCAGACCTATCGTTACGTGCTGCTGCCCATGGCGCTGCGCATCGTTATCCCGCCGCTGACGAGCGAGACCATGAACATTTTCAAGAACTCCTCGGTGGCGTTCGCGGTGTCGGTGGCCGAACTGACCATGTTCGCCATGCAGGCGCAGGAGGAAACCGGCCGTGGCATCGAGGTCTACCTAGCCGTCACGGGCCTGTACATCGTGTCGGCCTTCGCCATCAACCGCGTCATGGCGTTCATCGAGAAGCGCTCGCGCGTGCCGGGCTTCATCGTGGCCGGCGGGACAGGGGGGCATTGACCATGGGCAACCTCGACTGGTCGTTCTACAACTGGGACCTGATCGCCAACTTCGTCCTCAAGGGCCTGGGCTTCAGTGTCGTGCTGACCGTGGTGGCCACGGTGGGCGGCATCCTGTTCGGCACCGTGCTGGCGCTCATGCGCCTGTCGGGCCGCAAGTGGCTGGACCTGCCGGCCACGCTCTACGTCAACGGCATGCGCAGCATCCCGCTGGTCATGGTCATCCTCTGGTTCTTCCTGCTGGTGCCCTTCCTCATCGGGCGGCCCATCGGGGCCGAGCTGTCGGCGGTGATCACCTTCATTGCTTTCGAGGCCGCCTACTTCAGCGAGATCATGCGCGCCGGCATCCAGTCCATCCCGCGTGGGCAGGTGTTTGCCGGGCAGGCGCTGGGCATGACCTACGGCCAGAACATGCGGCTGGTGGTGTTGCCCCAGGCCTTCCGCAACATGCTGCCGGTGCTGCTGACGCAAACCATCATCCTGTTCCAGGACACCTCGCTGGTCTACGCCATCGGTGCCTACGACATGCTCAAAGGTTTTGAAGTGGCGGGCAAGAACTTCGGCCGCCCGATCGAGGCCTACCTGATGGCCGCGCTGGTCTATTTCGTCATCTGTTTTGCGCTGTCCTGGGGCGTGCGGCGCCTGCACCAGAAGATTGCCATCGTCCGTTGAACACGGCTTGCGGAGTATTGCGATGATTGAACTCAAACATGTGTCCAAGTGGTACGGCCCGGTGCAGGTGCTCCACGACTGCTCCACCCAGATCCAGAAGGGCGAGGTGGTGGTGGTGTGCGGCCCGTCGGGCTCGGGCAAGTCCACCCTGATCAAGACCATCAACGCGCTGGAGCCCATCCAGAAAGGTGAGATCTGGGTCGACGGCCAGGCGGTGCACGACCCCCAGACCAACCTGCCCCGGTTGCGCAGCCGCGTCGGCATGGTGTTCCAGCACTTCGAGCTGTTTCCCCACCTGAGCGTGACCGAAAACCTGACCCTGGCCCAGGTGAAGGTGCTGGGCCGCAACGCCAGCGACGCCCAGGCCCGTGGCCTGAAGATGCTGGACCGCGTGGGCCTGATGGCGCACAAGGACAAGTTCCCCGGCCAGCTCTCCGGCGGCCAGCAGCAGCGCGTGGCCATCGCCCGGGCGCTGAGCATGGACCCGATCGTGATGCTGTTCGACGAGCCGACCAGCGCGCTCGACCCCGAGATGGTGGGCGAGGTGCTGGATGTGATGGTGGGCCTGGCCGGCGAGGGCATGACCATGATGTGCGTGACCCACGAAATGGGCTTTGCCCGCAAGGTCAGCGACCGCGTCATCTTCATGGATGTGGGCGGCAAGATTCTGGAAGACTGCTCCAAGGACGAGTTCTTCGGCAACCCCGACGCGCGGCAGCCGCGCACCAAGGACTTCCTGAACAAGATCCTGCAGCACTGAGACCGGCCG
>NZ_JAAQQT010000643.1:0-9108 GCF_011742065.1 Aquabacterium sp. A08 | reverse complement strand
CACCCCAAACTCGTAGGGCTGGCGGCTCTTACCCTTGTTGATGCAGGAGACCTCCGGCGCATGGAAGCTGTAGAGCTTCGGCACCCCGTCTTTAGCCTTCTTGCTGGCGCTTTGCGCCACGATCTGAGTCGCCCGTGCCAGCGTGGTCTGTAGGGCTGCCTGCACCGTAGCGGCCAGACCCGTCACGGCTGCTGCCTTGCGCTCGATGTCGCGCTGCAGGCGACCGACCACGGTGCGCTGGCGCTTGAGGGTGCGGCGCATGCGACGGAATTGTTTGGCGTGCGCATAGCGCCCCGCCTTGTGGCCCAGGGCCTTGCCTTCCTTGGCGTAGGTTTGCTTGCACTCGATGCCGGCTTGCTTGGCCACCTCCACCAACTTCACCCTGGCGGTCTCCAGCAGCTTGCTGTCGGTGGGGTGGGCAATGGCTTTGTGCTGCACGGTGCTGTCCACAATCACCCGGCTCAATTCCTGCGGCTTGATGAGTTTGAGTTCCACCGCCGTGTTGACGGTCTGCGCCAGCAGTTCCTCGACGCCTTCATCGCCCAGCAGTTGGCGGAACTTGACCAGGGTGGTGGCGTCGCACGGGCGATGGTGCTCAAAGTAAGCTTGGCCCGAGAAGAACTGCCAGGTCGGTGTCTCGCCCCAGCGCTCGACCACGCCTTCGTCGGATTCGTTGAAGGCATGCTTCAGATACAGCAGCGCAATCATGATGCGCAGCGGCACTCTCGGGCGCCCGGCATTGCTCTTGCGGCCCACCACTGCTGGCGCCTCACCAAACAGGTCCAGGTCGGGCATGGCCACGCCCGTGCGGGCCTTGCGCATGAACAGGTGCGACACCGAAGCCTCAATCTGCTGCCAGGGCATGCGCGAAGACAGCACCGCCAGCGGATGGCGCAGGTCGATCATGTGGTCGATGCGAGCGCGGAAGAAATCATCGGTGGCGGGGCAGGCGAGCATTGGAAAAAACTCCCAAGAAATGGCGCTCAGAGGCCATCGAATTGGGAGAAATTATACCGTCAAATGGCCAATAAAGCCAATCAAATCAATGACTTACGAATAAATCAGGACCGACGCTTTGGCGCCAGACCCGTTGACGTGGCCAAATGAACCACCGGGGTGAGCCAAAACTTGGCTTCGCCATCCGGATGCGCCACATGCACGTGGATACGCGGTTCTTCGCGCGAGAAGAAGAACAGCCGATACGGCCCATCACGGACAACAGTGGGTGCCATGCCAATACTGTAGCCGATTCACAAGGCAACCCTCAACCGCCACACCCAAGCAAATCGAATATTGGTCCCAGATCGGGAAAATTGCGGCAGAAAACCCCGATCTGCCCTTCAGCGTCATCCGCGAAATTTTGGTCGCAGACCAAGAAGACCCCGTGAACGACTACCAGTTCGGCTGATACGCATCGTCGTCACCCCGACCTTTGAACGCGCCGTCAAAAAACTGCAGCGACAGCAAAAGTTTGCGCTTGACGAGGCCGTGCGAACCGTTGCCAACCAACCCGACGCCGGTGAAACCAAAGTCGGTGATTTGGCTGGCGTGCAGGTTTGCAAATTTCGCATGGGCAACCTGCTGTGCCTGCTTGTCTACCGGGTGTTGGATGAGAGCACCCTCAAGCTCTTGATGGTGGGGCCGCACGAGAACTTTTACCGCGATTTGAAGCGGACCGACCACTGACTCACTCGTAGTGTTGATGTCGATGACCCTGGCATAAGCACCGGCCAAGTCACCAGTCCAGCTCCTGGGCACAGTTCTCGACGGGTTCGGCCATGCCTTCTTTGATGGACTCGCGCATGTCGGGCACAGACAGCAAGTACAGCGTTTCCTGAATCGCCTGCCAGTCTTCCGCAGACACCAACACCGCATCGTGCCGCTTGCCGGTGATGATGATAGGCTGGTGCGAATCGGCCGCCTGGTCCATCAGGCGGTAAAGGTTCGATTCCGCGTCGCTGGCAGAGAGTGTTTGCATGGATGGAGACTCCTGCTCGAAAGCGTACGATTTTTGGTACGGTAAATCAATGTGAGACGGCGGTGTCAGTCCATCGGTGACGCCAACCAAACCGGCAGCAGCCCACCTTAATGACCTCTAACGTTTGAGTTCACCGGCCTGTGCGGCTTTTCGCGCAGGTCCGGTGGAATGAGAGGTTAAAGCCTCACAACCCTTTTTCAACTCTATCTTGAACATGCAATCCATCGAAATCAACAACGGAGAAATTTTTCGGAAGCGTGTGGAGTTTGAGGTCATCGCAATCCATCCTCATTCCACCCACAAGATTTAGAAACCACGAATCGACATCGGAACGCTTGCTCTTCATTGCAAGATGCGTAGATCGATTAATGCAAAAAGCCATGAAATCGGCAACTTGAAGCAACGGTTCTGCCGCAGAAGACGAATAGCAGCCGCTAAATGAGCCCTGCCAGTCATGAAATATTTTTGAACCAAATTGCGTACCCGGCTTTTTTCTACCCTCATCGATAAAAAGCGTGATCGGTTCCGGGTTTTTCTTGAACTTGATCTTTAGTTTAATCAACAGCCATACCAGGGAAAGATCCGCGCGGTCCGATAAGTCGAGACCGTCAATTATTCCAGCCAAGCCGCCTATTCCATGATCACCTAAAGTACGAGTATCGATTGTTTGAATAAGAACAGGCCATCGGTAGTGTTTGTAGATGGATGCGAAGAACTCAAACAATCTTAGATTTGCTTGATCTGGAAGCTTGTCCCAAGGAGATTTTCGGTTGTAAATGTCAACAAAGTGAAATTCATTCGCAACAACTCCGGTCAATACAGCAATCTCAGCCAAACACTCGGCCGCCTGTCTTCGAATGTCTTGAACGTCTTCATCTGGAAAAACAACAGCGACATGTGTTCGGCGATCACCAGTGACAAATGATGAGCCCGTGGCAATCTCCGGGCCGTATGTATCGTCAATTGCGATGTGCATAGTCTGGCTCTAAAGAGTTAGTTGACTGGCGCCGGAGCCCGAAGGCGCGGGGCACCATGAGCGGCCAATAAAAGCCTAGGGCACGGCACTGTTGGTATCCACGTTGAACGCACAGTTAGACCCTTTCGAGATTTTATTGGCCTTGTGCCTGCCGCTTCGCGATTACTTTCATAACTTCGCTCTGGACTACAGGCATAATGTCTGCCATATAGAATTTCATTTTTGCCATTGCCGATTTGCCCTCCGGCTTTTCCATAAATTCCACAAATGCCGACAACTCTTTTGTGGTCATGTGTTTAGCAAAGCTTTGTTTTGCAGCACTTTCAATAAGGTCGACTCTTACTTCTTTTGTCATGAATTCAATAAAATCAAGACGATGTTCCGCAGGTAACTGCGAGGCAATTTCACTTGCTGAGTCCTTGATTATTTGATTCATTGGAACCAATTCAAAATACCTCTCAACTAACTCGGCTTTATGTTGCGGCGCATCTTCAGCTGCGGCATCAAAATTGCATGCCGAGAGCTGCAGGGCGACGAACAGTGTAGAAAACTTAATGAAATCATTTATTCCGCGCACTTGATTTCCTCTTTTTTGACGAATAGAAAAATGATACAGAGAAGCAAAGTGCAGCAAACCCTACCCATTGCGGCTGCCAACTAGCGTTTAGCATTAAATCTGCATAGATCGATAGGAGTATGACTACAACAATCCATGCCGCAACGGATATCAACAATGCCGAAATCACTTTCAATCCGCCGCGGTCTTTTAAGAGGGTCGTTCTCGCAATAGCTCCTGCAGCGATTCCCATTATGACAAATGAAAAGTATATCAAAATAATCATAGCTTGGTCTAACGTGGAAGCTCAGGGGCGCGGAGCCGGCTTGCCGGCGGAGCGTCCCTCTGGAGCGGAATGTTAGAGGTTATACAAATACCCAACCTGAACCTCCGCACTTGTAACACTGCCCTGAAGCTCCGCCATCTCCACCACAGTTGGGACATATTTCTCTCGCTCCAGATTCTGGTGCTACATCAGGTTTCGGCGGGTCAGCCAGGCCGAGTTTTTTCTCGTAGCTTGTGAGTTTCTTCTGTAACTTCTTGATGAGTTCTTCCTGGTTCTGCAGCTCGGATTTGCTCTTTTCAATATGTTTAAACAACGACCTGCGCAACGCATTTGCTTCAGATTTTGCAGAAGACAGGGCGCCTTCGAGTTCAGCGATTCGACTATCTGTGGCCAAAGCTGAGCGATAACGAAGCCACAGAAATTCAAAGCTTGTTTCTGGCTCACTGACGCCGCGGCATACAGCAAAAAAATGCTCTTGGCGCTCAGTGCTTGGAGCCATGTACCCATGCTCAAGAGATTTGGCCCAGTTTCCATACTTGGCAAGTTGCTCCCGCTCGGATGTGCTGAATAAGTATCTGATCTTATCCAGAGGCAACAATTTGAACTCATGGTTGTTCAACGCGGAAACCTCTAACGTGCAATATACGCCGAGAACGGCGTATATTCATTCAAACAAAGGGTGTATATCAAAGCATCCCTCCCTCGTATGCCAAGCCAATAGCACACCTCATCGTGTGCAAAACCCGGGGCATTCGCCCCGGTCCCCAACGGCTTTACCCCATCTCCGCGCACGCGGGCCGGGCATTTGATTTTTATTAGACCACTATACCGCAACTCCAGGCACGGTTTGACTCTGCCGCAGCACCCATGCCCGGAACACCGCCAACGCGGGCCGTTCGGCCACTTGGGGCTGCACCAGGTAATAAGCCCGCCGCGCTTTCAATGGCCGCGCGCACGCCACCACCAGCGCGCCGCTGGCCAATTCGTCCTGCACCAGCAGGGTGGGCATCAGCGCCACGCCCAGGCCGCTGATGGCGGCGGCGGCCTGCATCGAAAAAAGCTCATACCTTGGCCCGGCCATGGCGCGGGGCGCGTCCACGCCTTGCGCGTCGAACCACTGGCGCCACGCCTCGGGCCGGGTGGCTTGTTGCAACAGGGGCATGTGGGCCAGGGCGTCGGGCGGCACCTCTGCCCCACCGGCCAGCAGGCGCGGGCTGCACACGGGCAGCACGTCTTCGTCCATCAAATGGGTGGCCTGGGTGCCGGCCCATTGCTGCAGTTGTTGCGGCGTGCCGGCCCAAATGGCGGCGTCAATGCCGGTGTCGGTGAACAAGAAGGGGCGGGTGCGCGTCTCGAAATGCACCAGCAATTCGGGCTGTTCAACAGCCAGACCGTGCAGGCGCGGAATCAGCCAGCGGGTGGCGAAGGTGGGCACGGCGGCCAGGGTCAGGCTGTCGCCCTGCCCGCGCCGGCCCATCAGCTCCACCGCGTCGCGTTCCAGCGCGTCCAGACGCTGGCGCACGTGGCGGGCGTAGTCGGTGCCGGCGGGCGTCAGCACCATGCCGTGCTGAGTGCGGCGGAACAGGGGCACGCCCAAAAAGTCTTCCAGCACCGCCACCTGGCGCGACACGGCGCCTTGCGTCAGGTTCAATTCCTGCGCGGCACGGGTGAAGCTTTGGTGCCGGGCAGCGGCTTCAAAGCAGTTCAGGGCTTGGGTGGAGGGCAGTTTGCGTCGCATGGCACGCCCAGCCTACACGGCATTTCGCACAAATGCTCATATCTGGCCCAAAATTTTTCGTTTGCGGGCGGGCCGCGCAGGGCCTACGATGGCGGCACTTTCAACCACGCTCTACACACACCACCATGGCCGCTTCTGCCCGCTTTTCCTGGTCCGACCCTTTCCAGCTCGACAGCCAGTTGACCGACGACGAACGCCAGGTGCGCGACGCGGCGCACGCCTATTGCCAGGAACGCCTGCTGCCACGGGTGCAATTGGCCTTCCGCCACGAAAGCACCGACCGCGCCATCTTCAACGAAATGGGCGAACTGGGTCTGCTGGGCCCGACCATTCCCGAACAATACGGCGGCGCCGGCCTGAATTACGTGTGCTACGGCCTGGTGGCGCGCGAGGTGGAGCGCGTGGACAGCGGCTACCGCAGCATGATGAGCGTGCAAAGCTCGCTGGTGATGGTGCCCATCAACGAATTTGGCACCGAAGCGCAAAAGCAGAAATACCTGCCCAAGCTGGCCACCGGCGAATGGGTGGGCTGCTTTGGCCTGACCGAACCCAACCACGGCAGCGACCCGGGCAGCATGATCACCCGCGCCCGCAAGGTGCCGGGCGGCTACAGCTTGAGCGGCGCCAAGATGTGGATCACCAACAGCCCGATTGCCGACGTGTTCGTGGTCTGGGCCAAGGACGACGAAGGCCAGATTCGCGGCTTCATCCTGGAAAAAGGCTGGAAGGGCCTGAGCGCCCCGGCCATCCACGGCAAGGTGGGCCTGCGCGCCAGCATCACCGGGGAAATTGTGATGGACGAAGTGTTCTGCCCCGAAGAAAACGCCTTCCCCGAGGTGCGCGGCCTCAAAGGCCCCTTCACCTGCTTGAACAGCGCACGCTACGGCATTGCCTGGGGCGCGCTGGGCGCGGCAGAGGACTGCTACTTCCGCGCCCGCCAATACGTGCTGGACCGCCAGCAGTTCGGCCGCCCGCTGGCGGCGAACCAGCTCATCCAGAAAAAGCTGGCCGACATGCTGACCGAGATCAGCCTGGGCCTGCAAGGCTGCCTGGCGCTGGGCCGCATGAAAGACGCGGGCCATGCGCCGGTGGAGGTGACCTCCATCCTCAAACGCAACAGCTGCGGCAAGGCGCTGGACATTGCCCGCACCGCCCGCGACATGATGGGCGGCAACGGCATCAGCGACGAGTACGGCGTGGCGCGCCACCTGGTGAACCTGGAGGTGGTGAACACCTACGAGGGCACGCACGACGTGCACGCGCTGATTCTGGGCCGCGCCATCACCGGCATTGCCGCGTTCAGCAACTGAGCACAGGCTGCCCATGGCCCTGCCCCCGCTGAACCCCCATGCCGCTGCGCCCGAGCTGCCCCGCCCGCTGGCGGGCGTGAAGGTACTGGACCTGTCGCGCGTGCTGGCCGGCCCCTGGGCCGGGCAGATTCTGGCCGACTACGGCGCCGACGTGATCAAGGTAGAGCGCCCCGGCAGCGGCGACGACACCCGCGCCTGGGGCCCACCGTGGTGGGGCGAAGGCTCCGAGCGGGTGGCGGCCTACTTTCTGTGCGCCAACCGGGGCAAGCGCTCGGTGACCATCGACATCGCCAGCCCCGAAGGCATCCAGCAGGTGCGCGAACTGGCCCGCGAGGCCGACGTGCTGATCGAGAACTACAAGGTGGGGCAACTGGCCAAGTACGGGCTGGACGCGCCCAACCTGCAGGCCATCAACCCGGGGCTGATCTACTGCTCCATCACCGGCTACGGGCAAACCGGCCCGCTGTCGCACAAGGCGGGTTACGACTTTGCCATCCAGGCCGAAGCCGGGCTGATGAGCATCACCGGCAACAAAGGCGAGGAACCGCAGAAGGTGGGCGTGGCCGTGACCGACCTGATGACCGGCGTGTACGCGGCCACCGCCATTTTGGCAGCGCTGCACGAGCGCCAACGCACCGGCAGGGGCCGGGTGCTGGACGCCTCGCTTTTCGACGTACAGGTGGCCATGCTGGCCAACCAGGCCAGCAACCAACTGATTGGGCAGACGCGGCCCACCCGCATGGGCAATGCCCACCCCAACATCGTGCCCTACCAGGTGTTCCCCACCCGCGACGGGCACATGGTGCTGGCCGTGGGCAACGACGGCCAGTTCACCCGCTTTTGCGAGGCCGCCGGCCACCCGGCCGTGGCCCGGGACGCACGTTTTTCCACCAACCCGGCCCGGGTGGAGCACCGGCAGACGCTGGTGCCGCTGATCACCGGCTGGACGCTGACGCGCGACACCGCCGACTGGGTGGCCCTGCTGGACCGCGCCGCCGTGCCCTGCTCGCCCATTCTGGACGTGGCCCAGGTGCTGGAACACCCCCAGGTGGCCGCACGCGGTATGGTGCTGCCCCGGCACAACGGGCCGCACGGCCCCACCCCGCCCATGGTGGCCCACCCGGTGTTGATGGACGGCCAGCGCCCGACCGCCCAGCGGCCGCCACCGGTGCTGGGGCAGGACCGGGCCGGCTGGACCAACCCGCCCACCGGCTGATTCCCTGGCGACACCCGCCGCTGGCGGGCCGACACGGCTGGCCGTATCATGGAACGTGCCGGCCCTGTGGCCGCAGCCCACGCGGCGCCCGCACCCCACACGGGCCCCCACCGGCGGGCCGACACCGCGCCCCGCCACCGACCGACCACCCCATTGAGACGACCATGGACATGAAGGCCACCCCCCTCGCCCTGCTCAAAGACCCGACGCTGCTGAAAACCGACGCGCTGATCAACGGCCAGTGGGTGGCCGGCGCCAGCCGCTTTGCGGTGCACGACCCCGCCACCGGCCAGCACCTGGCCGACGTGGCCAACCTGGGCCCGGCCGAGGCCGAAGCCGCCATTGCCGCCGCCAACGCTGCATGGGGCGCCTGGAAGAACAAGACTGCCAAGGAGCGCAGCGCCATCCTGCGCAAGTGGTACGACCTGCTGATGGCCAACCAGGACGACCTGGGCCGCCTGATGACCGCCGAGCAGGGCAAGCCCCTGCCCGAAGCCAAGGGCGAAGTGGCCTACGGCGCCAGCTTCGTGGAATGGTTCGCCGAAGAGGCCAAGCGCGTCAACGGCGAAACCCTGCCCCCCTTCGACAACAACCGCCGCCTGCTGGTGCTCAAGCAGCCCATCGGGGTGTGCGCGGCCATCACGCCATGGAACTTCCCCCTGGCCATGATCACCCGCAAGGTCGCGCCCGCGCTGGCCGCCGGTTGTCCGGTGGTCATCAAGCCGGCCGAACTGACGCCGCTCACCGCCCTGGCCGCCGCCGAGCTGGCCCTGCGTGCCGGCATTCCGGCGGGGGTGCTCAACGTCATCACCGCCGACAGCGCCAACTCCATTGCCGTGGGCAAGGTGCTGTGCGCCAGCGACGTGGTGCGCCACCTCAGCTTCACCGGCTCCACCGAGGTCGGCCGCATCCTCATGGCGCAGTGCGCGCCCACGGTGAAAAAACTGTCGCTGGAACTGGGCGGCAACGCGCCCTTCATCGTGTTCGACGACGCCGACATCGACTCGGCGGTGGAAGGGGCGTTTGCCAGCAAGTACCGCAACGCCGG
>NZ_JAAQQT010000642.1:0-33703 GCF_011742065.1 Aquabacterium sp. A08 | reverse complement strand
AAGGTCATCATGTCACCGCGCGACAGCAGCAGCGAGCGGCGCAGGTTTTCCTCCATCAGTGGACCCAGCACAAAGCCCAGCATCAGCGGTGCGGCCTCAAACTTCAGCACCGCCAGCAGGTAGCCGACCGCGCCTATGCCCGCGACCATCAGGATGTCGAAGGTGTTGTTGTTCACGCTGTACACACCCAGGGCAATGAACACCAGGATCGCCGGGTACAGCACGTTGTAGGGGATGCGCAGAATGGCCACCCACATGCCCACCAGCGGCAGGTTCAGAATCATCAGCATGATGTTGCCGATGCCGAAGCTCACGATCAGGCCCCAGAACAGGTCGGGCTGCTGCGTCATCAGCAAGGGCCCGGGCTGGATGCCGTGGATGATGAGTGCGCCCAGCATCAGCGCCATCACCGCGTCGCCGGGAATGCCCAAGGACAAGGTGGGCACAAAGGCGGTTTGCGAGGCGGCGTTGTTGGCGGCCTCGGGGGCGGTCACGCCTTCGATGGCGCCCTTGCCGAAGCGGCTCGGGTCTTTGGCGATCTTCTTTTCAACGGCATACGAGAAGAACGAAGCGATGGACGCGCCGGTGCCGGGCAAGGCGCCAAAAAAGCTGCCGATGCCGGTGCCGCGCAGCATGGGCAGGGCCGAGTCTTTCCACTCCTTGCGCGTGGGCAGCATGGAGCGCATGGAGATGGATTCCTTCACCTCGCCTTCGCGCTTTTGGTTGATGCCGCCGATGACCTCGGAAATGCCGAACACCCCCATGGCCAGGGCCACCAGGTTGATGCCGTCCATCAGCTCCGGCACACCGAAGTCGAAGCGGGCCACGCCGGAGTTGACGTCGGTACCCACAGTGCCCAGCAGCAGGCCGAGCACCACCATGGCCATGCCCTTGGCCGGCGAGCCCGAGGCCAGGCTGGACGCCGCCACCAGCCCCAGCAGCATCATCGAAAAGTACTCAGCCGGGCCGAACTTCAGGCCCAGTTCCGCGATGCTGGGGGAAAACAGCACCAACACCAGAATGCCCAGCATGGAGCCGACAAACGAGGCGATGGTGGTCATAAACAGCGCCACCCCTGCCCGCCCCTGCTTGGCCATGGGGTAACCGTCGAGGCAGGCCACCGCCGACGACGGCGTGCCCGGCAGGTTGAGCAGGATGGAGGCGGTGGAGCCGCCGTACTGCGCGCCGTAGTACACGCCGGCCAGCATGACGATGGCCGAGGTGGGCGGGATGTGGTACGTGATGGGCAGCAGCAGCGAAATCGTCGCCATGGCGCCGATGCCCGGCAGCACGCCGATGAGGGTGCCGATGAAAACGCCGATGAAGCAGTACAACAGCGTCATCGGCTGCAGCGCCGCTTCCAGGCCGGTCAGAAGTCCGTTTGCGATGTCCATGGTGTGGGGTTCCGTAAGGGGTCAGGAAAAGGTGTTCGGCAGCGGTGACGCGTCACTGGCTCCAGGGCCAGACCGGCAGCACCATGCTCAACCCCACAGAAAACACCAGGTAGGTGATGGCCGACACACCAACCGCCACCAGCAGGCGGTTGCGCCAGGAAATTTCGCGGTCTGCCAGGGACGACACCAGCACCGCCAGGGCGGCGGCCAGCACCAGCCCCAAGCCTTTGAGCAGCACGGCAAACACGACGATGCTGGCAATGACCAGCACCGAGGTTTTCCATTCGATGTGGATGGGTTCGCCGCGTCGGAAGAAGGCCGGCAGCGCAATGAACAGGCCCAGCGCGGCCAGCAGCAGACCCAGGGCCATGGGGAAGTAGCCCGGCCCCATGCGGTTGAGGTCGCCGATCTCGTATTCGCTGCTGCCGTACCAGGCGGCGAACAGCCCAAGGGCCAGCATTGCGAGCCCGCCGAGGATGTCGCGGGTGTCTTTGTGTGCCATGTCGTCTCCAAAGCCAAGGTTGTACCGATGGGATTGGACAGGCAAATGCCCCCAGCGTCTTTACGTAATTGCACGTAGCGGGCCGGCCAGGCGCCGGCCGCGGCTCACCAGCGGCCTTTGGGCTGGCGGTCGCGGATGGCCTGGGCGATGGCGTCCACGATGTCGGGCCGCTCGGCGCGGCGCGCAAAGTCCACGGCCGTCAGGCCCTGCTGGTTTTGCAGCAGCGGATCGGCGCCCTCCTCCAGCAACAGGCGCACGGCCGCGGCCTGGCCGTAACGCGCCGCCATCATCAGGGGGGTGGTGCCGTTGGGCGAGGCCGCGTCGATGTAAGCGTGCCGCTCCAGCAGCAGGCGGGTGATGGGCAGCGACGCCGGGCCGACGTGGCTGGCGGCGTAGTGCAACGGGGCCCAGCCCGGTTTGTTCACCTGGGCCTGGCGCTGCAGCAGGCGCTCCACCAGGTCGACCTGCCCTTTGATGGCGGCCAGCATCAGGGCATTTTCGTCGGCCGGGTTGCGGGCATCGACGTCGAGCTCCGGCACACCGAGCAGGAAATGCGCCACCCGCCACGACTCGCGCCGCAGGGCCAGCACCAGCGGCGGCTGCAGGGTGGGGTCGGGGCTGTTGAAGTCAAAACCCCGCGCCTGCAAGGCTGGCAAGGGCCCCGGGTTGTCGCGCGCAATGGCGGTGAAAAACGCGTCGTAGGAACCCGACTGCGCCCAGGCGCCGGCACCGAGCGACAACAGACCAGCAACCAGCCAGGTGCGCCAGCGGGAACCCGCACGCGGTTGGATGGGGTGTGACGGATGGGGCGCCGGCCTGGCGTGGGCGGGAACGTGGGTGCGGGACATGCGCGTCAGACCGCGCGGTTGAACAGGCGTTCAAAATTGTCGCTGGTGGCGCGGGCCACGGCCTCCAGCGGCAACCCTTTGAGCTCGGCCAACTGGGCCGCCACGTGCGGCACATAGGCCGGGCTGTTGGTTTTGCCCCGGTGAGGCACGGGGGCCAGGTAGGGGCTGTCGGTTTCGATCAGGCAACGCTCCAGCGGCACCAGCCGGGCAACGTCGCGCAGGTCGGCCGCGTTGCGGAAGGTGAGGATGCCCGAGAACGAGATGTAGAAGTCCAGGTCCAGCGCGGCCCGGGCCACCTCGGCGGTTTCGGTGAAGCAGTGGAACACGCCACGGGCCGGCGCCTGCACACCGCCCGCGGCCGAGGCCAGACCGCCCTCTTCCCGCAGAATGGCCAGGGTGTCGTCGGACGCGCTGCGGGTGTGGATGATGAGCGGCAGGTCGGTGGCCCGCGCGGCCCGAATGTGGACGCGGAAACGATCGCGCTGCCATTCCATGTCGGCCACGCTGCGGTCGCCCAGGCGGTAGTAGTCCAGCCCGGTTTCGCCGATGCCTACCACCTTGGGCCGGGCGGCGCCGGCCAGCAGGTCGTCCAGCGTGGGCTCGCGCACGCCTTCGTTGTCGGGGTGCACGCCCACGGTGGCCCACAGGTGGGGGTGCTCGGCGGCCAGGCCCTGCACCGCGTCGAATTCTTCCATGGTGGTGCAAATGCACAGGGCGCGATCGACCTGCGCGGCGGCCATGGCCTGCAGGATCTCGGGCAACTGCGCGCGCAGTTCGGGGAAGCTCAGGTGGCAGTGGGAGTCGACAAACATGCAGCGGGTGGGTTCAGACGGTCTGGGTGCCGCGGTCGGAGGCCAGGTGCGCGCCCAGGATTTCTTCAATGCGGGCCTTGAGCATTTTGGATTTCTCGTCGGCCGGGAAGCGGATGCCGATGCCCTGCGAGCGCGAACCGGCGGCGCCGGCCGGGGTGATCCAGGCCACCTTGCCGGCCACGGGGTAGCGCTGCGGGTCGTCGGGCAGGGTCAGCAGCACGTAGACGTCCATGCCCAACTGGTATTCGCGCACCGAAGGCACAAAGATGCCCCCTTCGGCAAACAGCGGAATGTAGGCGGCGTACAGCGCGCCCTTTTCCTTGATCGACAACTGGATCACTGTCGGGCGCGCCGCAGCGGTGGCGTCGGCGGTGCTCATGTGGGCCTAGTGTAGCGCCAGCGCGCGCTGGGCGGCGCTGGCCCAGGCCTCCTGCATGAGGGCGGCGCTGTAGGGGTGCTCCAGGGTGCGGGCGGCGGCTTGCAGCTCGCGCTGCCAAGCCACCAGCACGGCCAGGGCGGGCGCCGGGGGCAGGTCGGGCGCGGCGAAAAAACGCGGCTCGGCCCCCGCCTGGCGCACCATCAGGTCGTGGCAGAGCTTTTGCAGCACGTCCATTTGCCGCGCCGCGGTCCAGCCGCTCAGGGCCGACCAATCGCCGGCCGCAATGGCCCGCGGCAGGCGCGACCACAGGCCGGGCGCGGGGCCCAGGCGCAACCAGTCCAGGGCTTCATCGGGGCGGCCGCCGGCGGCACGCAGCCAGGTCTGCAGGTCGGCCGTGCTCGGGCGCTGGGTGGCCAGCGCCGGGTCCGCGGCGGCGGTGGCTTGCAGCCACGCCAGCGCCTGGGCGGTGTCGGGCCAGTGCAGTTCGTGGGTCTGGCAGCGGCTGCGGATGGTGGGCAGCAGGGCGTGGGCGGCCTCGGTGGCGATGACGAAACGCAAGGCCCCGGCCGGCTCTTCCAGGGTTTTGAGCAGGGTGTTGGCGGCTTCGGTGTTGAGCCGTTCCGCCGGGTAGATCAGCACCACCTTGGTGTCGCCCCGCGAGCGGGTGAACTGGCTGAAGGCCACGGCCTGGCGGGTGGCATCGACCCGGATGAACTTGCTCGGCTTCAGTTCTTTTTTGTCGATCTTGTCCTGGGTTTTCTCGTCCAGCGGCCAGCCCAGTTCGAGCGATAGGGTTTCGGGCATGAGCACGAACAGGTCGGGGTGGGTGCGCACGTCCACCGCGTGGCAGGCTCCGCACTGGCCGCACGCGCCTTGGGCGCTGGGCCGTTCGCACAGCCAGCCACGGGCCAGGGCCAGGGCCAGCGGGTACTGGCCCAGACCGGGCGGCCCCGCCAGCAGCAGGGCATGGCCGCGCTGCTGCAACAGGCAGGTCAGCTGGGTTTGCAGCCAGGGGGCCAGCGCGGTCATGCCAACAACCCCCGCGCGCGGCAGGCGGCTTCCACCTGGGCCCACACCGCGTCCAGGGGCTGGGCCGCGTCGATGCGCACGAAACGGCCGGGGTCGGCGGCGGCCCGCGCCGCGTAGCCGGCCGCGACCCGCGCAAAAAAATCCAGAGGCAGGGCCTCGAACTTGTCGGGGCTGCGGGCGCCCGCCAGGCGCTCGGCGGCTTGCGCGGGCGGCAGGTCGAACCACAGGGTCAGGTCGGGCTGGCGCTGCGGCGCGGGGCCTTGCACCCACTGCTCCAGCTGCCGCAACACGGTCAGGTCAAAACCCCGGCCATGGCCCTGGTAGGCAAAGGTGGCGTCGGTGAAGCGGTCGCACAACACCACCTCGCCGCGCGCCAGGGCCGGTTCGATCACCCGCTGCAGGTGGTCGCGCCGGGCGGCGAACATGAGCAGGGCTTCGGCCAGCGGGTCCATGGGCTCGCGCAGCAGCAGCTCGCGCAGCCGCTCGGCCAGCGGGGTGCCACCGGGTTCGCGCGTCTGCGTCAGGGCGCGGCCCTGGGCCAGCAGCCGGGCGGCCAGGGTGCCAATGTGCGAGGACTTGCCCGCCCCGTCGATACCCTCGAAGGTGACGAAACGGCCGCGCGGCGGCGTGGGGTCGGTGTGCATGCGCTCAGCGGTTCAGGATGTAGCGGCGCACGGCCGCGTTGTGCTCGTCCAGGGTCTGGCTGAACTGGCTGGAGCCGTCGCCGCGGGACACGAAATAGAAGGCCGGCGTGTCGGCCGGGCGCACTGCCGCCCGCAGCGAGGCGGTGCCCGGCATGGCAATCGGCGTGGGCGGCAGGCCGGCGCGGGTGTAGGTGTTGTAGGGCGTGTCGGTGTCGAGGTCGCGGCGGCGCAGCCGGCCGTCAAAGCCCTCGCCCAGGCCGTAGATCACGCTCGGGTCGGTTTGCAGCCGCATGCCGATGCGCAGGCGGTTGATGAAGACGCCGGCGATCTGCTCCCGGTCGCTGGCCAGGCCGGTTTCCTTTTCGACGATGCTGGCCAGCACCAGCGCGTCGTCCGGTCCGCGCAAGGGCAGGTTGGGCGCACGTTCGGCCCAGACCTCGGCCAGCCGTTGGTCCATGGCGCGCGCGGCCTGACGCAGCACGCTGCTGGCGGTGGCGTGCTTGGGGTAAACATAGGTGTCGGGGAAAAACCGCCCCTCCGGGTGGCGGGCCGCCAGGCCCAAGGCCTGGGCGAGTGCGTGCGGCGAGGTGCCGGGCGGCAGGTCGTCCTGCAGGTGCTCGGCGCTGCGCAGCGCTTGCAACACCTGGCGCAGGTTCCAGCCCTCCACCAGCGTCACGCGGCGCACCGCCTGCTCGCCGCGCACCAGCTTGTCCAGCAGCGCGCGCGGGCCCAGTTCGGGGGTGATTTCGTAGCTGCCGGCCTTGATGTCGCGGGCCCGCCCCGACAGCCGGAACCAGGCGTGCAGGGCCCAGACGGGCGTGTCCACCCCCGCCTGGGCGACGGCCTGCGCCACCGCCCGGGCACTGGCGCCGGCCGGCACGGTCACGTCCAGCACCGGCGCGTCGCCCGAGCGCCAGGCCAGCGGCCGGTGCAGCCAGACGGCCACCAGCGTGCCCAGCGCCACCGCCAGCACCAGCGCGGCCGTCAGCCACCATTTCAACAATCGGAACACGGACTCGGGACCTCGGTGAAAATACAAGGCCCTGATGATAAGTGACTGCCCCATGAGCCTGCCCACCCCTGCCAGCCCCCCGACCTTCGATGCCCAGACCCTGCGCGGCGTGGTGCGCCTGGACGGCGGCGGCCTGCTGCGTGCCCACGGGGCCGATGCCGCCAAATTCCTCCACGGGCAGCTGACACAGGACTTTGCCCTGATGGGCCTGAGCGAAGCGCGGCTGGCGGCGTTCTGCAACGCCAAGGGCCGGATGCAGGCCAGCTTCGTGGCGTTCAAGCGCGCGCACGACGACATCGTGCTGGTCTGCGCCCCCGACCTGCGGGCCCAGACCCTCAAGCGGCTGGGCATGTTTGTGCTGCGCGCCCAGGTCAAGCTCGCGCCCGCTGGCGACGAACTGGCCCTGTACGGCGTGGCCGGAGCCGACGTGCCCCCTGCCCTGCCTGCCGCCGCCTGGAGCCACCAGACCATCGACGGCCTGGACTGGGTGCGCCTGCCCGACGCCGCAGGCCTGGCACGCGCGCTGGCCTGCGGTCCGGTCAACGGCCCGACCCCGGCCGGCCCTGCGCTGGCGCTGGCCCATTGGCAGTGGCTGGAGGTGCGCAGCGCCGTGGTCGCGGTCACCGCGCCGGTGTTCGAGGCCTTTGTGCCGCAGATGCTGAACTACGAATCGGTGGGCGGGGTGAACTTCAAGAAAGGCTGCTACCCCGGCCAGGAGGTGGTGGCCCGCAGCCAATACCGCGGCACGCTCAAGCGCCGCGCCTACCCGGTGCATGCCGACGCGCCGATGGCCGTGGGCCAGGAGGTGTTCCACCCCTCGGACGCCGAACAGCCCTGCGGCACCGTGGCCGCCAGCGCCCCGCACCCGGTGGCCGGTTGGGACGCGGTGGTGTCGATGCAAACCAGCGCCGCCGACGGCCAGCCGCTGACGCTGGGCAGCCCCAGCGGCCCGCCGTTGGCGCTGCAGCCCCTGCCCTACCCGCTGCTGGCCGACGTCTGAGGCCTGCGGGCATGTGCCTGATCGCCTTCGCCCTGGGCGGCACCGGTCCCTGCCCGCTGCTGCTGGCGTCCAACCGCGACGAATGGTGGCAGCGCCCCACCCAGCCGCTGGACCGCTGGCACAGCCCGGTTGGCACCCCCATCTGGGCCGGCCGTGACGCCGAAGCCGGCGGTACCTGGCTGGGGTTTTCGGCGCACGGCCGGGTGGCGATGTTGACCAATGTGCGCCCCCGCGGGCCCGAGTCGGCCCCGCGCAGCCGGGGCGAGTTGCCGCTGCACTGGCTGGACGGGCCCGGGCACACCCCGCACTGGCGCGACCTGGTGGCGCGCACCCACCCCGCCGCCTACAACGGCTTCAACCTGGTGTTGGGCGACCTGCACACCGCCACCTGGGTCTGGCTGAGCAACCGCCCCACGGCCGAAGCCCCCCAAAGCAGCGACCTGGGCCTGCCCACCGGCTGGACGGGCCGATCGCTGGGCCCGGGGGTGTACGGCCTGTCCAATGCCCACCTCGACACCCCCTGGCCCAAAACCCTGGCCCTGCGCGCGGCGGTGCGCGCGGCACACGCCCGCCTGCGCACCGGGCCGGCGCCAGACGGCTGGCACGCCCCCTTGCTGCGGCAACTGCTCGATGCCCGCCCTGCCCCCGACGCGACCGCCGACGCTTGGCAGCGCGGCCTGAGCAGCACCTTCGTGCACCTGCCCGCGCACGGCTACGGCACGCGCAGCAGCCTGATCGCCCGGTGCAGCCTGGGCGCAGACGGCCCCGCGCTGGAACTGCAGGAGTGGACCCACGCCGTGCAATCCGCCCCACACGCCGTGCCCGTGGCCAGCCACTGGCCGCTGGACGCCAGCGTTCAGAGGCGGATTTCCATCAACCGGTGGGGGATGCCCACCTCGTCGTAAGGTTCGCCCACCGGCTGGTAGCCCAGGCGGCGGTAAAAGCTTTCGGCGGTGCGCTGGGCGCTCAAACGCACGCTGTGGTCGCCCCGGGCGCGGGCCGCGTCCATCAGTGCCAGCAAAATGTGCCGGCCCACGCCGGTGCCGCGCAACACCCGGTGCACGGCCATGCGTCCGATCTTGCCCACGCCGTCGGTGGCCGGCAGCAAGCGCCCGGTGGCCACGGCCTGGCCCAGCCGGTTGTGCGCCACCGCGTGCAGCGCCACCTCGTCGGCGGCGTCCCACTCCTCCTCGCGGGGAATGCCCTGTTCTTCCACAAACACGGCGGTGCGCACTTGGCCCGCCGGCTCGGCCAGCTCGGCCCAGGGGCCGGTGCGCACGGCCAACACCGCTTCGCCGGCCTCAAAGCCCTGCACCAGCGCGCGCAGGCCGGGCGGGATCGGCCGCGAGGTCTGCGTGGCCGGGTCGGCAAACACGTAAATCAGCTCGCCAGTGATCAGGTGTTCCTCGCCCCGGAAGATGGCGCCGGTGATGGTCATGGACGAGTTGCCCAGGCGGGTGCAGGCCATGCCGATGTCCAGCGTGTCGTCCATGCGCGCCGAGGCGTTGAACTCCACCGACGCCTTTTTCACGTACAACTCGCCGCCCAACTGGTGCATCGCGTCTTCGTACGGCAGGGCCAGGGCGCGCCAGTACTCGGTGATGACCACGTCGAAGTACATCAGGTAGTGCGCGTTGAACACGATTTTTTGCATGTCCACCTCGGCCCAGCGCACGCGCAGCCGGTGGAAAAAGCGGAAGTCTTGTCGTTTCATGGTCGACGGCTTGGTGTGATGGGCTGCCATTGTTGCCCAACTTGAGCCGGTCTTGTCATGGCCGTTGTCTCCTATGTCTTACCCATTTGGGCATGGTGCCGTGCGGAGCGTGCGGTTACAGTAAAAAAGAGTTTTTTGATGCAAAAATATTACTTTCACCAAATCAACCGTTCAATTCATCCACAGCGTGTCATGAGCCACTCACAAATCCTCTCCATCAATGGCAAACGCGGCTTCAAGCTGCTGTCCGTGGCGGCTGCCGTCGCGGTGTTGGCGGCCTGTGGCAGCCTGGCGCCCAAGGCCATTGAGGCTCCAGAACTGGTTCAAACCAACCAGGCCGACACGGCCGCCATGCGCCAGGGCGTGGAGCCGGTGACCGGCCCCCTGACGCTGGACGAAGCGATGGCCCGCGCGCTCAAATACAACCTCGACCGCCGCGCCCGCCTCATGGAAGAGTCGATCGCGCTCCAGCAACTCGACGTGACCCGGTTCGACATGCTGCCCAAACTGGTGGCCCAGGCTGGTTATTCTGACCGCAGCCGCGAACGCGCCACGTTCAGCCAGCGCTACAACCCCGTGTCGCCTTACGGCGATGTCGGCACTATGGACAGGACCACGTCCTCCTACTCCTCAGCCGCCGACCACAGCACAGCCGATCTGGGCCTGACCTGGAACCTGCTGGACGTGATGGTGGGCCAGACCTCCGCCAAGCAGGCGGCCGACCGGGTGCTGATTGCCGCCGAGAAACGCCGCAAGGCCATGCACGTGCTGATGCAAGACGTGCGCACCGTGTACTGGCGTGCGGTCAGCGCCCAGAAACTGCGCGACCAGGTGCAAGCCACGCAGAAAATGGCCGAAGCAGCCCTGACCGACGCTCGCCAGGCCGAGGCCGAGCGCCTGCGCAGCCCGCTCGATTCGTTACGTTACCAGCGTCAGCTGCTGGAAAACCTGCGCTTGCTGGAAGCCATTTCGCAGGAGCTGTCCACTGCCCAGGTCGAGCTGGCCTCGCTCATCAACGCCCCGGTGGGCCAATCCATCACACTGGCCGAAGCCGGCGGGGACTTCAGCCACGACACCCCGCTGACCACCCCCATGGCCCAGCTGGAAGCCGTGGCCCTGGAGAACAACGCCGACCTGCGCGAACAGCACTACAACGGCCGCGTGGCCCGCGCCGAAGTGCGCAAAACCATGACCCGGCTGTTCCCCAACCTGTCGTTCAACTACAGCGTCAAGTACGACAGCGATGAATACCTGGTGCACAACAACTGGAACGAAGCCGGCTTGCAACTCTCGTTCAACCTGTTCAACCTGCTGACCGGCCCCACCCAGATCAAGTTTGCCGAGGCCGGCGTGGCCCTGGCCGACCAGCGCCGCATGGCCATGCAAATGGCCGTGGTGACCCAGTTGCACCTGGCCCGCCTGCAGTTGCAAAACGCCCGCGCCCAGTTCAACCGGGCCGACGCCATCTACAGCGTCGACAACAAGATCGCCGAAAACATCCGCGCACGCCAGAGCGTGCAGGCCCAAAGCCAGCTGGACCGCGTGGCCAACGAGACCACGGCCATCCTCAGCCTGCTGCGCCGCTACCAGGCGCTGTCGCAGGTGCACCTGGCCGAAAGCCGCCTGATCGCCAACCTGGGCCTGGAACCCAAGATCGGCAGCACCGGCGACCTGACCCTGGCGCAGCTGACCGAGCAGGTCAAAGGCAACCCCTGGGCCGCGCTGACCGCCACCCCGGCCGCCAAGTGACCGAACGTTCGGGAAGCACATGAATCGATTCGTTGTTGGAATGCTGGTGGCGTTGGCCGGAATACCCCTATGGGCGCAAAACACCCCGGGGGGGTCCAGGCAGACGACCAACGCGGCCCCCTTGGCCGAGGCCAAAACCGCCATCGAACGCCAGGAAATCCGGGCCCAACTGCTGCCGCGCCGCTACACCACCATCGCCGCGGAAATCGGCGCCAAGGTCAACCGCCTGCCCGTGAGCGAAGGCGGCGCCTTCCGGGCCGGCCAGTTGCTGGTGGGGTTTGATTGCTCCCTGCAGCAGGCCCAGTTGCAAAAGGCCCAAGCCGAACTGGAAGGCGCCCAGCAAACCCACAGCACCAACCTGCGCCTGCTGGAACTGAATTCTGTGGGCCAGTTGGAAGTGGACCTGTCCAAAGCGGCCCAAAGCAAGTTCAACGCCGAGGTGGGGGCCAACAAGGCCGTGCTGGCCAAGTGCAGCATTGCGGCCCCCTTCAGCGGCCGGGTGGCCGAGCAAAAAGTGCGCGAACAACAGTACGTGCAGCCCGGCCAAGCCTTGCTCGACATTCTGGACGACAGCGTGCTCGAGTTGGAATTCCTGGTGCCCTCACGCTGGTTGAGCTGGCTGCGCACCGGCACCAAGTTCGAGGTGCAGATCGACGAAACCCGCAAAACCTACCCGGCCAAGTTCACGCGCATCGGCGCCCGGGTGGACCCGGTGAGCCAGTCGGTCAAGGTGGCCGCGGCCATCGACGGCCGCTTTTCCGAGTTGATGGCCGGCATGAGCGGCAAGGTACTGGTCAACCCACCTTCCGACCGCTGACACCAACGCCCGTTGCACCGCGCCCAGACATTTATCGTAAATAGCATCATGAATCCGACCCTCAGCGCCATCACCTCCGCCACCGCACAGCTGGGCAACACCACGCGCCAGAAGAAGCTGGTTCGCAAAGGCCCCGCACCGATGGCGTTGGAGCAACGCTTCATGTTCGACGGCGCGGCGTTGGTGGATGCGCTGCACATCACAGACGCGACGGACAGCCACGACACCACCACCGAGATCGTGGACGTGGCTCCGATCGCCGTCGAAGTGCCCCCGCTGTTCCGCACCGACTTGAACGACCCGGTGCTGGCCATGGCCATGGCCGAGGCCGACCAAGCCGTGAAGGACTTCATTGCCAATGCGGACGCCCCAACGCTGTTCAACCTGTTCAACGGTGGGCTGACCGAGCAAGACGCGGCTTGGACCGCACGCTTGGCCGATTTGCGCACGGCTTTGCAAGACGGCCGCTTCAACCTGAACGTGGTGGCCATGGACAGTGCCAGCGTGTTCACCACCATTGCGGCGTACACCCATGCCGGACCGGATGGCCAGCCCACGGTGTTCATCAACCCCTACTGGTTTGACTTGTTTGCCGGTACGGATGCCACCAAAGCCTTGGTAGAAGAACTCGGACATGCCATCGACGACTTCCTCAACCCCAATGGTGATACCGATGGGGACGAAGGCGCCGTGTTTGCTGCCCACGTGATGCCGGGCGAGCCAACCACCCTGGCCGAGAGCACGCTGGCCAGCGATACGGGTCGGGTCACGGTCAACGGCGTGTCTTATGAGGTGGAGTTTGCCTCGTTCAAATTCAGCAGTGCCTACGAGATGGTCTACGACCAAAACGCCGATGGAATCATCAACACCACCGAGCGTTGGGCGGACAAAGAACAGAACCTGCACTACTTCGACGCCACGCACCAACTGAACGAAGTTCAGGTGGTTGACGGCACTGGCGACAGGAATTTCAGTGGCAACGACGTTTCCGTCACGTCCATCGTCATCAACGGCGAAACTTATTACGGCTGGATCAGTCGCCCCATCAAGGCCAACGGCGTGGTTCGCGGTTTCTACTTCTGGACCGATGTCAACTTCATCGACTTCGGTACGGCGCAGGCGGACAGCAACGCTGACGGCGACAGCAACGTCATGGACAACCGGGGTTTCTTGCTGGTGGTGGATCAAGCCTGGTTCGACAGCCAGATCACGGCAACGGGTGTCAGCAAAACCATCAACAGCACCAAAGACGGTAACCTGGGCACCATCACGGTGGCCAACGTCGGGTCATCGTCTGACCGGGTGGATTCGGCGCTGAACAGCCTGCTGCCGCCCAACACCGTCACTGCCGTGGCCGACGCATTGACCATAGCCGAGGACAGTGGACCACACACCGGCAACCTGTTGAGCAACGACTCCGACCCCACAGGGGACACCTTCACCCTCACCAGCTTCACCGTCAATGGCACCACCTACACAGGCGTCACATTGACGGGTGACAAAACCCTCGCAGGTGTCGGCACGATGAACATCTCATCAACGGGCGCCTACACCTTCACGCCCGCAGCCAATTTCTACGGGCCGGTTCCGCCCATCACCTACACCATCACGGACGCTTACGGCGCCACCTCCACCGCCACCTTCTCCATCAACGTGACGGCGGTGAACGACGCACCCTCGGGCACGGACGACGCCATCACCACACCGGAAAACATCCCGATGGTGCTGGGCCTCAACGACTTCGGCACCTATTCCGACCCCGAAAACGATCCACTGGTGAAAATTCAAATCACCGAGTTGGCCACGGACGGCACGTTGCAATACTGGAACGGGAGTGCATGGGTACCGGTGACGCTGAACCAGGACATCACAGTCGCTCAAATTCTGCAAGGCCGGGTGCGTTTCGCGCCCGACAACAACGAAAGTGGCAACGATTACGCCACCGTCCAGTTCAAGGTTTCAGATGGCCAAGCGTATTCCAGCAGCACTTACACGCTCACGGTACACGTTACACCAGGCAACCAAGCACCTGTGGCCAATGCCGACACCAATTCGGTGAACGAGGCCGGTTGTGGTGTGACTGCTGCGCCGGCGACGGGCAACGTCCTCGCAGATGGAACACCGGACAGTGATGCCAACAGCGATACGCTGACCGTCACGGGCATCACCGCGTATGGCAATACACAAAACGTGACTTCGGGCACCACCAGCGCCAATGGAACCGCCATTGCGGGGCAGTACGGCACACTCACCATAGGTGCGAACGGTTCTTACGCCTACGTGCTGAACAACGCCCTGACCGCCATTGATGCGATGAACAGTGGGGACAGCAAGACAGAGACCTTCAGTTACACCATTTCGGATGGGAATGGCGGTACGGCCACGACCACGTTGACGCTGACCATCAACGGCACCAACGATGCACCTTTGGGCGTGGACGATTTCAGCAGTTTTGAGGAAGGCACCAATCAGTCGGCTGGCAACTACGGCACGATCACCGTTGGGGCCAAAGGCGTTTTGGCGAACGATAGCGATGTTGACAACACCAATGGCGAGTTGGTGGTCAAGTTGGTTGATGGCACAACGCCACCGACCGGGAGTGATGTGACGCTTTCCGCCTCGTCGCCAATCACTTCTGTAACTTTGGTGGTTACGCAAGTTTCTGGTAGTTGGACTGCCATTGTCCCGACCTCGCCTGCCCAACCTGTTTGGCTGGATGCCGCGCAAACCAAACCTGCCTTGGACAAGACTGGAGCCCAACTCACGGTTTACAGAAGCGGAAGTGGGGGTACAGCAACCTTGATCTTCAGCGACAACGTCGCCTTGTACAACTACGAGAACACCAATCTGTATATCAAAGATCCGGGCAACAGCAACGTCGCAACGGTCAGTGTTGACATTACAAGTGCAAACACCAGTTCAAGCACAACCATTTCGACAACAAGTGACGTATCTGGGATTTCAGCAGGCGATGAGGTTTCCGGCACGGGCATTCCAGCCGGCACCACCGTGGTGAGCGTTGACACGGCCAACAAAACAATCACATTAAGCCAAGCCGTCAACATTGCCAATACTTCGCTGACATTTACCGATCCAAACGGGATCACAGTCACAGCCACAGCCACACAACAGTACATGGCTGGCAACTATGGTTATTTGATCCTAAACCAGGATGGTGGATACACCTACACGCTCACGACCGACTTGTCTGCAACCCAGGTTGTGACTGAGCGTTTCACCTACACCGTCGTTGACCCTGCCAACGGTTGCAGCGGAACGGCCACAATCAACATCCGGGTTTATGGCGTGGACGCCCCCAACTTGGGGAACGACACCCTGGTTGTCTCCGAAAGCACCGGCACGCACGTCACCTTCAACGGCGCCCCGTCGGGTAGCGACTCGGTCAAGTCCAACGACGCGGACGGCACGGGTGGCTCTGCTATCGCACTTGGTGATGTGGCCAGCTTCAAAGTGGCTGGCGACAGCGCCACCTACGCCGCAGGCTCCACCGCAACGATTACGGGAGTGGGAACCCTGACCATCAACGCCAGCGGCAGTGTGGCATTTGACCCAGTGGACAACTACATAGGCCCCGTGCCAACGGTCACCTACACCCGAACTGGCAGTGATGGCCAGCCATACACCGCGAATCTGACGATCACCATTCAGCCCGTTGACGACGCCTCGGTGCTGACGCCTGATAGCCAAACGATTGACGAAGACTCCGTCGCCACTGGCAACGTTTTAGCAAATGACTCGGACATTGACAGTGTTCTGACGGTTGCATCGTTTTCGGTTGCCGGTATGGGAACCAGCCCCACCGTTGGGACGCCATTCCCCATCACCGATGGCAGCGGCGCGGTAGGTTCCATCACGCTGAACAGCAACGGTTCGTATTCCTTCACGCCGTCGGCCAACTGGAATGGCACTGTCCCGGTCATCACCTACACCACCAATACAGGGGCGAGCAGTACTTTGTCTATCACCGTCACACCGGTGAATGACGCCCCCGCGCTGGATTTGGATACGAACGACAGCACGGTCGCTGGCACCGGCTTCCTCACCACTTACAGCAATGCGGGCACGCCTGTGCCGATTGGCGATACCGACGTCACCATCACCGACATTGATGACACGAACATCGAAAACGCGACCATCGTCCTGACCAACCCACAACCGGGCGATGCGCTGAACACAGGCACACTGCCCAACGGTATCACAGTGGGTACAACGCCAATGGAGGATGGGGTCATCACCATCACGCTAACCGGCAGCGCCTCACTGGCCGACTACCAAGCGGCCATTCGTTCCATCACTTTCAGCTCCACCGGAACCTCCACCGTGGACCGCGTGGTCAGCGTCAAAGTCAACGATGGCAGCGCCGACTCGAATACGGCATACACGACCATCGACGTCAACCCAGACAACCGCTTGCTCACGGTGATGGGGTCCATCGTCAACGAAGCATCCCCGTATGTGGTGTTTGAAGTGACCGGTGCAGAAAACCAATGGATCACGCTGGCGTTGGGCGAAACCGGCAACGGGGCTGGACATGCCGACATGGGCACGGACTTTTTGCCCAATTTGCAATATTTCGACGGCAGTGGCTGGGTGAATTACACCGGTGGGTTGATTCAAATCCCGGACACCACAGCCGACGACGGCAAACTGCTGGTTCGCACGGCCGTGCTGCAAGACAGCGCTTTCGAGACGACCAGTGCCGGTTTTGAGACCCTGAAGTTGACCGCCTACAACGCGGCAGGCACGGCCAACGTCACCAGCGACGCGGGGAATACCCAGGCAGACGGTACGTCCCAAATCCGCGACGATGGCCAAGGCCAAATTTTCAAGGGCACCAACAACACGTTCACGCCCGACACCAACAACGTCGACCCCAACACCGGGCCCGTGCTTTTGGATGATGACCGCCCACTGACGGTCAACGACATTCAAGTGAACGAGAGTTCACCATTTGGGGTGTTCACCATTTCTGGTGCAGCAAACCAATGGACACAACTGAACCTGAGCAGCGGCACGGCCACAGGCAGCGGCACCGATTTTGGCGCAGCCAGCGGAACAGGCCTCCAATATTGGAACGGTTCCACCTGGGCCACATACAACACCGGCGCATACGTGCAATTGGACGCGGGTGGGAAACTGTTGGTGCGCACGCCCATCGTCAACGACTCGCCTTTTGAGGGGCCAGAAACCTTCTTCTTGAGTGCAACAAATACCGGAGGCACCACGGCGAACGGGTCTGGGACGATCCTTGACGACGGCACGGGAACCCAGTACCCCGACCAATCTCCGGGCGCCGGCCTAACACCTGTGACCGACAACACGAGTCTGAACGACGACCGAACCATTGATGTGGTGGGTGGTTTGACATTCAACGAAGCGTCCACCTACGCCACATTCACCGTGACGGGCCAGTCAGGCTACGAACTGAATCTGGCTCTGGGCAACACGCCCAGCACCGCCGATGTCGATGCCACCACCACAGGCTTCACCGTCGATTTTTCTGTGGATGGCGGCACCACGTGGACCGCCTACACATGGGATGGAACCACAGGCGACCGCCCCATGGTGCCCGGCAGCACAACGCCCGGGGGGAACACCGGAACGGTGTTGGTCCGTGTGAACATCACCACTGAAGCCGATACCCCTTACGAAGGTGCAGAAACTTTTACCCTGTTGGCCAGCTACGCGACCAACAGTTCCATCACCGACACAGACACCAACTCCATCGTTGACGACGAGACAGGCAAGATTGACAACGACGGTGATGGCGGCGCGGATGAAGGCGGGACCAAAGACGACGACCGCGTGGTGGTGACCAGCGCCGACCTGATCACCACCAAGGTGCTGACCAGCGGTGACGCCACACCTGCCGTGGGTGACACCGTGGTCTTCACCGTCACCGTGCGCAACAACGGTTCGGCGCAAGCCACGGGTGTGAGCCTGTCCGAGAGCTGGCCCAGCGGCCTGAACTTCGTCAATGCCACAGCCAGCCAGGGCAGCTACAACAGTGGGACGGGGCTGTGGTCCATCGGCACGCTGAACAACGGCGACAGCGCGACCCTGACGCTCACTGGCACGGTCAAGGTCGGTGAAGGTGGACGCACCCTGACCAACACCGTCTCGGCCGCCAGTGGCGATCAACCCGATCCGACCGATGCCGGCAATGACCTGAGCGAAGCTGTCGTGGTGGATGCACCGCCGGCACCTGCACCTGAGCCACCACCTCCGCCTGCCCCTGAGTCTGCGCCAGCGCCGGCCCCAGCGCCTGCACCGTCCGATATCCCGCCTGAGCCGCTGCCCGCTTTCAACTCCGCCACGGTGATGCAGGTCAGTTCGGCCGAGCCGCAGTTGTATATCGGCACCTTCCCGGTGGAGGCCATTCTGACCAGCGACATCGGCTTCCCGGTAGTGGTGGCCGAGCCCGGCAACCCCGCCCTGCCGCCCAACCTTACACTGGCCAACGCGGTGACCGACCAATTTGCCGACCCGGGCATCGAGAGCCGTTTCGCCATACCCTACGACACCTTTGCCCACACCAAGGCCGACGCGCAAATCACGTTGATCGCCAAGCTGCAGCACGGCTCGGAATTGCCGGACTGGGTGGTGTTTGACCCGCAATCCGGCACCTTCACGGTGAACCCGCCGGCCGATTTGCCGCCAGACCAGCGCGAACTCAAGCTGATGGTGATTGCCCGCGACCAGGAAGGCCGCGAAGCGGTGGCACCGTTCCGCTTCTTTGTCGGGGACGACAAAGCCAAGCCCAAACTGGCGGGCCGCCCGAGCCTCACCGAGCAGTTGAAGCTGGCCGGCAAGCGCAGCCAGACGCCTTGGGCCGACTGGAGCCGGGCACCGGTGGAAGCCAAACCGGTGGCACGTGGCCCTGCGGCTGAACGCGCAGCCGCTCAAGCCGGATGACAGTGACCGCCCAGACCGGACTGCCGGGCCCACGCGCCGTGCAGGCGCTGGCGGCTTTGCTGGATTTGCAACGGCGCGCACGCGAAGCCGCCAGCCCGCAGGAACTGGGCTTCCTGCTGGTGAACGACACCCTCGCCTTGGCGCCTTACCGCCAGGGCGTGCTGTGGCTGGCCGACCGCGGGGTCTACACCCTGTCGGGCGTGTTGCAGCCCGAAGCCAATGCGCCGTACGGGTTCTGGCTGCAGGCGGTTTGCCAGCATCTGGTCAACCAGCCCAAGGGCGCAGCCCGCCCCTTCACCGCGCAAGACGTGCCGCCCGAACTGGCCCGCGAATGGGCCGAATGGTGGCCTGCCCATGCCGTGTGGCTGCCCATGCCGCACCCAACCGACGGCACGGACACACCGCCCCAAGCCGGGCTGTTGCTGGTGCGTGACGAACCATGGTCCGATCAAGCTGAGGCCCTGTTGCGCGACTGGACCAGCGCCTGGTGGCACGCCTTCCACGCCCTGCACCGCCCACGCCTGAGTTCTTGGCGGGCGCTGCGCCAACGGCTGGCCAACCATTTCCTGCGCCAGCCCAACCGCCCGTGGTGGCGCCAAAATCGCGTGCGTTGGGCCGCTGCCGTGCTGCTGTTACTGGCCCTGCCCGTGCGGCTGACGGTGCTGGCCCCGGGCGAACTGGTGCCGGCGCAACCGGTCGTCGTTCGCGCCCCACTGGACGGGGTGCTGGACACCTTCCACGTCCAGCCCAACCAGTTGGTCCAGAAAAACCAGCCCCTGTTCGGCTTTGACGAAGCCTTGATCCAAAGCAAGCTGGACGTGGCCCAGCAAACCCTGGCCACAGCCGAAACCGAATACCGCCAAACCATGCAATTGGCGCTGGTGGACGCCAAGTACCGCCAGCAACTGGCTTTGCTGACCGGCAAGATCGAAGAAAAGCGGGCCGAGGTGGACTACCTGGGCGAGCAACTGCAGCGCGCCCGGGTGTTGGCCCCGGCCGATGGGGTGGCCTTGTTCGACGATCCGGCCGAATGGATCGGCAAGCCCGTGGCCGTGGGGGAGCGCATCATGCGCCTGGCCGCCCCGGGCGATGCCGAGGTGGAAGCCTGGTTGCCCCTGGCCGATGCGGTCGCCCTGCCACCCGACGCTTCCGTGAGGCTCTACCTCAACGCCAGCCCGCTGTCGCCGGTGAACGCGCGACTGCGCTACCTGGCGCACGACGCGGTGCAACGCCCGGACGGCAGCTACGCCTACCGCGTGCGCGCCGCACTGGCGGCCCCCACCACCCACCGCGTGGGTCTGAAGGGCACGGCCAAGTTGAACGGCGGGTGGGTGCCGCTGGGCTACTGGATGCTGCGCCGCCCCCTGGCCTGGGTGCGCACCACCCTGGGAGTGTGAGCCGTGGCCTTGCCCTTGCTGCGCGATGAGCTGAACCTGCTGCCCGGCCCGACCCTGCCCGATGGCCAACCCAGCTGGATCCTGCACGACCCGGTGCGCAACCTGTTCTTCCGCATCGACTGGCCCACCTTCGAGGTGCTGCAACGCTGGGGTTTGGACGACCCCCAGGCCATGGCAGACGACATCGCGGCGCACACCACGCTGCAGCTGGGGCGCGACGATGTGCTGGCGGTGGCCCAGTTTCTGGTGCAGAACCAGCTGGTGCAGCCCAGCGGTGCCCAAACCCCGCGTCAAATGGCCGACCGGCTGGCCCAGATGCAAGGCAGCCCGCTGAAATGGTTGCTGCACCATTACCTGTTTTTTCGCATCCCCCTGTGGCGGCCCGACGCCTGGCTGGGGCGCTGGCAAGGCGTGGCGGGTGCGTTTTACACCCGCACCTTCGTGTTCATGACCCTGGCCGCCTTGCTGCTGGGTTTGACCCAGGTGGTGCGCCGTTGGGACGTGTTCACCACCTCGCTGGTGGACACCTTCAACTGGGAAGGGCTGGTGTCCTACGGCGTGGCGCTGGTGTGCGTGAAGTTTTTGCACGAACTGGGCCACGCCTTCACCGCCAAGCGCATGGGTTGTCGGGTGCCTACCATGGGGCTGGCTTTTTTGGTGATGTGGCCCGTGGCCTACACCGACACCAACGAAACCTGGCGCCTGACCCATCCCCGCCAACGTTTGGCGGTGGCCTCGGCCGGCATTCTGACGGAGTTGGCCATTGCCGCCTGGGCCACGCTGGCCTGGGGCCTGTTGCCCGAAGGCGGCCTCCAATCGGCCGCTTTCGTGTTGGCCACCACCAGTTGGGTGGCCACGCTGGCCATCAACGCCAGCCCCTTCATGCGGTTCGATGGCTACTTCATCTTGTCCGACTGGCTGGATTGGCCCAACCTGCACGAACGCAGCTTTGCGCTGGCGCGCTGGCACCTGCGGCGGGTGCTGTTTGCCTTGAACGACGAACCGCCGGAACACTTGCCCGTACACCAGCAACGTGCGCTGATCGGCTTTGCCTGGGCCACCTGGCTGTACCGCCTGGTGCTGTTTCTGGGGATTGCCTTGCTGGTGTACCACTACTTTTTCAAAGCATTGGGGGTGGTGCTGTTCGCGGTGGAATTGCTGTGGTTCGTGTGGTGGCCTGTGGCGCGCGAACTGAAGGTGTGGCGGCAACGCTGGCCCGACATCCGCCAGCAACGCCGCAGCCGCTGGACAGGGGGAGTCCTGGCCTTGGTGCTGGGCCTGACCGTGGTGCCCTGGCCCGGCAGAGTGACGGCCAGCGCCATGCTGCACCCGGCAGAAATGTGGCCGGTGTTCGCCCCGTCTGGCGCGCGGGTAGAAGAACTGCCTTTTGGCGAAGGAGCGCACGTCCAGGCTGGCGACACCCTGGTTCGGCTTTATGTGCCCGACCTGCAGTTGCGCCGCCAGGCCCTGGAGGCGCGGCTCAAGCAGGCGCGCTGGCAAGCCGCCTCGGCCGCGTTCGATGCCGAAACCCGCAACCGCCTGTTGGTGCACGAAGACGCGCTGCAAACCGCCGAGGCCGAGTTGGTCAGCCTGGACACCGAGTTGCGCCACTACAACCCGGTCGCCCCTTATGCCGGGCGGTTGCGCGACCTTGACCCTGACCTGCGGGTGGGCCAGTGGCTGCAACGCCAGGAAAAGGTCGCGGTGCTGGTGCGCGACGACGGCCGCTGGCAAGTGGACACCTGGCTGGAAGAAGACGTGGTGCAGCGCGTGAAAGCCGGTGACCGCGCGGTGTTCATCGCCGACGGCCCCACGCATGCCAGTCTGCGGCTGCGGGTGGTGGCCGTGGACGAGGACGCTTCACGCGTGCTGCCTCGCCCGGAACTGGCCGCCCACTTGGGCGGGCACGTGCTCACCCGGGAAAAAGCGGGGCAACTGGTGCCCGAGCGGGCCATTTACCGCGTGACGCTGGAACCACAAGGCCCGCTACCGCCCGAGTGGCACCGTATGACTTGGCGGGGGCGCGTCACCATCCATGCCGACTGGAGCGCGCCCGCCAGCCGCTACCTGAAACAGGGCTTGGCGGTGCTGGTGCGGGAAATGGGCTTTTGACGCGGCGGGGTCAGGGCCGCAGGCCCAGCCCTTGGCACGCGTCCATCAACTCGGCGGTGCTGGCCACGCCGAATTTTTCGTACACGGCGGCACGGTGTTTCTTCACCGTGCCGGCCTGCACGCCCGTTTGCTCCCCAATGGCCATGTTGCCATGACCCTGCAAGATCAGGAAGAACACCTCTTTTTCCCGCTCGGTCAGCGTCTGGAACAGGCGGTTGGCGCGGGTCAGTCGCACAAAACGGTCGCGCTCGGCGGCGTCGTGCGCCAGCGCCTGGTCCACGGCGGCCACCAATTGCTCGCGGTTGAAGGGCTTGATCAAAAAGTCCACCGCCCCGCCTTTCATGGCGTCGATGATCTCTTGCGGCTGGCTTTCCCCACTGATGAACACCACCGGCGTGTGACGACCGATTTCCCGCAGCCTTTGCTGGGCTTGCACACCGCTCAATCCAGGCATGCGCATGTCTATCAGCACCACAGCGGGCGACAGGTCCATCGCCTGGTGGAAGAATACGTCGGCATCCTCGTAGGTGGCCACGCTGTAGCCGAGTTGTCGCAACAGGTCGCCCAGGTAAAAGCGCACATCTGGGTCGTCATCCACCAGGTAAACGTGGCCTTGCTGACGCATCACGGATGGAAATGAACAAAAAATGCCATGAGGTTCATAATATAGCAATCACTTATTCTGTCTTTACCCAATTGGATAGGCCCCCTGTGACAAATCCTGCCATGCCGCCGGGGGTGCTGTGCTGGCGGCCCGCTGCCGCGCCACCCGCAGACCCGGCTCCCACGTGATGCCCAGCAACTTCCCAGCGTTTCAGTTGCTGTTGGTGCTGAGCGCCACGCTCATCTTTGGGTTACCCGTGCTGGTGTGGTTGTTCATGCGCGGCACCCGCGACCGGGGCGCCCGCCTGTGGTTTTCCGCCGTGGCGTGCAACGCGGTGGCCTTGGGCCTGGTCGGCTACTGGGGACGATTTTCTGCCGAGGCCGCAGTGCTGTTTGTGCTGGCGGTGGGCCTGGCCCTTGAATCCATGCGTTGGGAACTGGAGCGCCCTGCCATCCCTTGGCGCCTGGCCGCCGCCACTTGGGTGGCTTACGCGGCGTTTCAATGGTGGCTGCAAGCCCAGGGCTTGCGCATGTCGGTGGGTTACACCATCAACCTGACGCTGCTGGTACTGGGCGATGTGTGGTTGATGGTGCTGCTGTGGCGGGTGAGCCGGCGTCACGACAGCCGTGGCCTGCTCATGGTGGCGCTGGGCATAGGTGTGGTGTTGTTGCCCAACGGGCTTCGGCTGTTTCAGGCGCTGGTGGATGGTGGTGGCCCCGACGCATTTGCCGGGTCACCGGCCACCAATGTGGCGGTGGTGGTGGTGACGCTGGTGTCGGTGCTGCATGTGTTGGGCTACGGGGGCTTTGTGATGGAAAAGCTGCACCAGCGGCAATTGGCTCACCAACTGGCAGAAGCGCGCGCCAACGAGCAGCAGCGACTGGCGGAACAGCACACACAAGAGTTGCAAGCCCTGGTCCGTCAGCGCGACGAAATGATTTTGCTGAATTCACGCTTTTCGGCGGTCAGCAATTTGGCCGTGTACAACTCGGCCATCGTCCACGAGATCAGCCAACCCTTGCAGGCCCTGCTGTCGATTCTGGACGGCATGAGCCTGCGCGACGCCGCTCCAACCGGCCAGCCGAACCCCAGCGTGCAACACGCCCTGACCATGGTCAACAAAATGGCGTCCACCCTGACCACCCTGCGCACCTTGATGGCCGGCCAGCAAGCCCCGCTGGAGCCGCTGACGTGGGACGAGGTGCTGGACGAATTGCTGCCGATTCTGCAAACCCAGGCCCAACGCCAACACGTGCGGCTGGAGCGGCGGACGGAAGACCCTTCGGGCGGTGTCGTCCGGGTCAACCGGGTGTTGCTGCAACGGGTGATTTTCAACGTGGTGACCAATGCCTTCGAGTCCTTGCGTGGCGACCAAATACCCGAGGGGCGCATCCTGCTGACCACGGGACAGGTTCAGGAACACGGCATGGCCTACGGCGTGCTCCGCGTGCAAGACAACGGACACGGCTTGCCCGCCGGTTTGGCGCTGAAACCGGGCTTGGCCTTGCAAACCACCAAAGACGATGGCGTCGGCGTGGGCCTGAGTTTTGCCCAAATGGTTGTGGAATCTTGGCGCGGGGAACTGCTGGCGTACAACGCCGTGGCACCGGCCGGCCAGGGGGCCGTGGTGGAAATCCGTTTGCCCCTGCTCACCTGAACCCGGACACCTGCACCGCTGCGGCCGCTTGGCACCCCGGCGGCTTTCCGTCGACAATACGCGGTTGCCCCCTTTTCAGGTTTTGGCCCACTTATGCTGCCCCACCAACTCGAACTGCTTTCCCCCGCGCGCGACGCCGACATCGGCATCGAAGCCGTCAACCACGGTGCCGATGCCGTCTACATTGGCGGGCCGTCGTTCGGGGCGCGGGCCAGCGCCGACAACTCGGTGGCCGACATCGAGCGCCTGGTGCGCCACGCCCACCGCTACCACAGCCGGGTGTTCGTCACGCTCAACACCATCCTGCGCGACGACGAACTGGAGCCCGCGCGCCAGCTGATCCAACAGTACCACGACGCCGGGGTGGACGCGCTGATCATCCAGGACATGGGCCTGCTGGAGCTGGACCTGCCGCCGATCCAGCTGCACGCCAGCACACAGACCGACATCCGCACCCCGGAAAAAGCCCGTTTCCTGCAAGACGCCGGGCTGAACCAGATCGTGCTGGCCCGTGAACTGACGCTGGCGCAAATTGCCGCCATCCGCGCCGCGACCGACCCCGCCCGTTGCAACCTGGAATTCTTCATCCACGGCGCGCTCTGCGTCGCCTACAGTGGCCAGTGCTACATCAGCCACGCCCACACCGGCCGCAGCGCCAACCGGGGCGACTGTTCCCAGGCCTGCCGCCTGCCTTACGAGGTGAAGGACAGCCAGGGCCGTATCGTGGCGCACGACAAGCACGTGCTGTCCATGAAGGACAACAACCAGAGCGACAACCTGCGCGCCCTGATCGACGCCGGCGTGCGCAGCTTCAAGATCGAAGGCCGCTACAAGGACATGGGCTACGTGAAAAACCTCACCGCCCACTACCGCGTGCTGCTGGACGAGATTCTGGAGGAACGCCCCGAACTGGCCCGCGCCTCGCACGGCGAGTGCACCTTCTTCTTCCGGCCCGACCCGAACCAGAACTTCAACCGCGAGTTCACCGATTACTTCGTCCAGGGCCGCCAGGAGGACATTGGCGCCTTCGACACGCCCAAGAACCCCGGCCAGGCCATCGGCTGGGTGACGAAGGTCCACCCCAACAGCGTGGACCTGGAGCTGAACGACCCGGCCACCGCCCTGAGCAACGGCGACGGCCTGTGCTACTACGACCTGCAAAAGGAGCTCGTGGGCCTGCAAACCAACCGGGTCGAAGCGCTGGGCCCAGGCCCGCGCAACCGGCTGTGGCGCATCTTCCCCAAAGACCCGATGGCCGGCTTCAAAGACCTGCGCCCGGGCACAGAAATCAACCGCAACCGCAGCATGGACTGGGTGCGCGCGCTGGAGAAAAAATCCGCCGAGCGGCGCATCGGCGTCTGGATGACGCTGCGCGACCACGCCGACGGGCTGACGCTGCAACTGACCGACGAGGCCGGCCACACCGGCCAGGCCCAGGTGGCGCTGGCGTTGCAAGCGGCCAAAGACCCGGTGCTGGCCACCGACAAGCTCCGCGAGCAACTGGGCCGGCTGGGCGACACCGTGTTCACCCCGCTGGACACCGCGCTGGAGCTGGCGCAGCCCTGGTTCGTGCCGGCCTCGGTGCTCAACGCTTTGCGCCGCGACGCGGTGGCGGCCCTGGAAGCCGCCCGCGCGCAGGCCCTGCCGCGCCTGCCGCGCGCCACCCCGGTGGAGCCGCCCACGCCCTACCCCGAGGACACCTTGAGCTACCTGGCCAACGTGTACAACCACAAGGCGCGGGACTTTTATGCCCGCCACGGCGTGCAGGTGATTGCGTCCGCCTACGAAAGCCAAGAGGAAGAAGGCGAGGTGAGCCTGATGATCACCAAGCACTGCGTGCGCTTCAGCCTGAGCCTGTGCCCGAAGCAGGCCAAGGGGGTGACCGGGGTGCAGGGCACGGTGCGCGCCGAGCCGCTGCAGCTCATCAACGGCAAGGAAAAGCTCACCCTGCGCTTCGACTGCAAACCGTGCGAGATGCACGTGGTCGGCAAGATCAAGCGCAGTGTGTTGAACCAGGTGCCGGCCAGCCCGCTGCGCTTTTACCGCACCCGGCCCACCGCCCCCACGGTGTGAACCGCCGCTCGCTCAGACGTAGGCGTTGAGCGGGGCGCGGTTGTGGCGCATGTGCAGCGACATGCCCAGCGCCGCCATGTGGTTGGCGTTGCGCCCCAGTATGGTCTGCGACAGCGGCAGGAACTCGGCCTCCTCGTAGCGGGCGTGTGCCTGGTATTGCCCCACCAATTGGTCGATCGCGGCCACGTCCACGTCGGCGGGTTGGCCTTTGGCGAGTTTTTTCAGGCCCGGCTCCAGCCGCTTCCACACCTGTTCCAGGGCGCGGTGCTCGTCGGTCAGCCGCTGCACCATGGCCTGCACCCGGGTCCATTCGGCGCCCTTCTCGGCGCTGGCCAACACCGCCGGGAACAGTTCGCGTTCCTCGTCCAGGTGGTGCTCGAAAATGGCTTCGCGGAAAAAATCCACCGCCTGTTCGGCGATCTCACGGGCCCGCGCCGCCGGGGCCAGCAAGGCCGGCAGCTCGGCCAGGGTGTCCAGTTTGCGCACGATGCCGGCGTGGCACTGGGTGAAGTCTTGGATGGGTTCGTCTTGAACGGGCGTGGCCAAGGTCATGGGGGAAAACTCCGGTGTGGGACTGGGAGCAGTCTAGTCCGGCCGTTTCCCCCCGGGTTTGACCCGCGTCAAGCTTCGGTGCCGGGGCGCGTCAACCCACCCATTTGCGGGCGTTGCGCCAGATGCGCATCCAGGGGCTGGCGGCGTCCAGCCCACCGCTGCGGGCCAGGTCGGTCCAGCTCATCTGGACGTTGCGGAACACGCGCTCGGGGTGCGGCATCATGGCGGTGAAGCGGCCGTCGGCGGTGGTCACCGCCGTCAGGCCGCCGGCGCTGCCGTTGGGGTTGAACGGGTACTGCTCGGTGGCGGCGCCGCTGTTATCCACGAAGCGCATGGCGGCAATGGCCTGGGCCGGGTTGCCGCGGTGCTTGAAGTTGGCGTAGCCCTCGCCGTGCGCCACCGCGATCGGCAGGCGGCTGCCGGCCATGCCCTGCAGGAACAGGCTGGGTGAATCCAACACTTCCACCATCGACAGGCGGGCCTCGAAGCGCTCGCTCTGGTTGGTGGTGAAGCGCGGCCAGGCCTCGGCGCCGGGGATGATGTCGGCCAGCTCGGCAAACATCTGGCAACCGTTGCACACACCCAGGCCGAAGGTGTCGGTACGGCCGAAAAAGCCCTGGAACTGCTCGGACAACACCGGGTTGAAGGTGACGCTGCGCGCCCAGCCGATGCCGGCACCCAAGGTGTCGCCATAGCTGAAACCGCCGCAGGCCACCACACCCTGGAAGTCCTGCAGGCGGGCACGGCCGGTCTGCAGGTCGGTCATGTGCACGTCGTGGGCGTCGAAGCCGGCCTCGTGGAAGGCGTAGGCCATCTCCACGTGCGAGTTCACCCCTTGCTCGCGCAGGATGGCCACTTTCGGGCGAGCCAGGTTCAGGTAGGGCGCGGCCACGTTGTCGGCCGGGTCGAAGGTCAGCGCCACGTGCAGGCCTGGGTCGCTCGGCACGCCGGCGGCGGCGTGTTCGGCGTCGGCGCAAGCGGGGTTGTCGCGCTGCTGGTTGATTTTCCAGCTCACGCTGTCCCACACCTGGTGCAGGTCGAACAGGCTGGCGCTGAAGACGCACTTGGTGTCGCGCCAGACCTGCAACTCGCCCTTGCCCAGGTCGATCGGGGAACTGGCCGGCCGGGTCTTGCCGATGAAGTGGCTGTGCTTGCTCAGGCCGTGCTCGCGCAAGGTCTGCATGACGGCGTTGCGCTGGGCGGTTTTCACCTGCAGCACCACGCCGAGTTCTTCGTTGAACAGCGCCTTGAGGGTCAGTTCCTCGCGCCGCGCGCTCACCTGGGCGGCCCAATTCTTGGCGTCGCCGGTGTCCATCCGGCTGTCGTGGATGCCGTCGCCTTCGGTCACCAGCATGTCCACGTTCAGGCTCACGCCCACGTGGCCGGCAAAGGCCATTTCGGCCACCGCGGCCAGCAGGCCGCCGTCGCTGCGGTCGTGGTAGGCCAAGATCTGGCCCTGCGCGCGCAGGGCATTGACCGCATCGACCAGGCGCTTCAGGTCCTCGGCGTCGTCCAGGTCGGGCACGGCGCCGCCGGGCTGGTTCAGCACCTGCGCCAGGATGGAGCCGCCCATGCGGTGCCGGCCCTTGCCCAGGTCCACCAGCACCAGGGTGGTGTCGTCTTCCTGCGCGTCCAGTTGCGGCGTCAGGGTGCCGCGCACGTCGGGCAGGGTGGCAAAGGCGGTCACGATCAGGCTCACCGGCGAGCTGACTTTCTGCGTGGCGCCGTCGGCCTGCCACTGGGTGCGCATCGACAGGCTGTCCTTGCCCACCGGGATGCTGATGCCCAGCGCCGGACACAGTTCCATGCCCACGGCGCGCACCGTGTCGTACAGGGCGGCGTCTTCGCCGGCCTCGCCGCACGCGGCCATCCAGTTGGCGCTGAGCTTGACGCGCGGCAGCTCGAACGGCGCGGCCAGCAGGTTGGTGATGGCTTCGGCCACGGCCATGCGGCCGGAGGCCGGGGCGTCCAGCGCGGCCAGCGGCGTGCGCTCGCCCATGCTCATGGCCTCGCCGGCAAAGCCGGCGTAGTCGGCCAGGGTCACGGCGCAGTCGGCCACCGGCACCTGCCACGGGCCCACCATCTGGTCGCGGTGGCTCAGGCCCCCCACGGTGCGGTCGCCGATGGTGACCAAAAAGCGCTTGGAGGCGACCGTCGGGTGGCTCAACACGTCGATGACGGCTTGTTGCAGCGCCACGCCGGTCAGGTCCAGCGGGGCCACCTGGCGCGACACGCGCCGCACGTCGCGGTGCATCTTGGGCGGCTTGCCCAGCAGCACGTCCATGGGCATGTCCACCGGGCTTTCGGCGCCCGCGTCGGCCAGCACCAGCTGGCGCTCTTCGGTGGCCACGCCCACCACGGCAAAGGGGCAGCGCTCGCGCTCGCAGAAGGCCTGGAACTGCGGCAACGAGGCCGGCGCGATGGCCAGCACGTAGCGCTCCTGGCTCTCGTTGGACCAGATTTCCTTGGGCGCCAGGCCCGACTCCTCCAGCGGCACGGCGCGCAGATCAAAGCGCGCGCCCCGGCCAGCGTCGTTGGTCAGTTCCGGGAAGGCATTGGACAGGCCGCCCGCGCCCACGTCGTGGATGGCCAGGATGGGGTTGGCCTCGCCCTGCGCCCAGCAGTGGTTGATCACCTCTTGCGCGCGGCGCTCGATCTCGGGGTTGCCGCGCTGCACCGAGTCGAAGTCCAGGTCGGCGGCGTTGACACCGGTGGCCATGGAACTGGCGGCCCCGCCGCCCATGCCGATGCGCATGCCCGGGCCGCCCAGCTGGATCAGCAGCGTGCCCGCGGGGAATTCGATCTTCTGGGTCTGGCGCGCGTCGATGCCGCCCAGGCCACCGGCGATCATGATGGGCTTGTGGTAGCCGCGGCGCAGCGTGTCCACGTCGCTGGCCACGGTCTGCTCGTACTCGCGGAAGTAGCCCAGCAGGTTGGGCCGGCCGAATTCGTTGTTGAAGGCGGCGCCGCCCAGCGGGCCTTCGGTCATGATCTGCAGCGGGCTGGCGATGTGCTCGGGCTTGCCGCCGGGCTGGTCGGCCCAGCCGTTCCACAGCTTGGACACGGTGAAACCGGTCAGGCCGGCCTTGGGCTTGGAGCCGCGGCCGGTCGCGCCCTCGTCGCGGATCTCGCCGCCGGCGCCGGTGGAGGCACCGGGGAAGGGCGAAATCGCGGTCGGGTGGTTGTGGGTTTCCACCTTCATCAGCACGTGCTGGGTCACCGTTTCCTTGGCGTAGGCCGGACTGGTGTCGCCGCCGGCCTGGGCCACGAAGCGCTCCAGGCGGTGGCCTTCCATCACCGAGGCGTTGTCGGCGTAGGCGATCACCGTGTGCTGCGGCGCCAGCTGGTGGGTGTTGCGGATCATCGCAAACAGGCTCTTGTCCTGCGCCGCGCCGTCGATGGTGAACTGGGCGTTGAAAATCTTGTGGCGGCAATGTTCGCTGTTGGCCTGGGCGAACATCATCAGCTCCACGTCGGTGGGGTTGCGGCCCAGCCCGTGGAAGGCGTTGACCAAGTAGTCGATCTCGTCGTCGGCCAGCGCCAGGCCCCAGGCCACGTTGGCCCGCTCCAGCGCTTTTCGGCCCATTTCAGGGCCCCCGCCCAGCACGTCCACGTGCTCCATCGGCTGGGGCTCCAGCTCGGTGAACAGGCGGTGGGCGGCGGCGCGGCTGTCCACGGCGCTTTCGGTCATGCGGTCGTGCAACAGCCCGGCCACCTGCTGCCACTGCTCGGTGCTCAGGCTGGCCTTGCCCAGCAGGCCCGACTTCAGCACCAGGCGGTATTCGGTGATGCGCTCGACCCGCTTGACCGCAAAGCCGCAGTTGCGGGCGATGTCGGTCGCTTTGGAGGCCCAGGGCGACACGGTGCCAATGCGCGGGGTCACCACCACCAGCGGGCCGTCGCTGGGGCCGGCGTAGGGCTCACCATAAGTCAGCAGGGCCTGCCACTTCGGCAACAATTCCGGGGGCAAGGGCTCCAGCGTGTCCACCAGGTGCACAAAACGGGCCGACAGGCCCACGATCTTGTCGCTGACGGCTTGCAGGCGGGGCAGGAGTTGCTGGGCGCGGAAGTTGCCGAGTGCGTCGCCGCCCTCGATCGGGGTGATGTGCTGGGTCACGGTGTGGCCTGAGTGAAAAGTAACCCCGAATTTTACCGGCAGATGCCGCCCCGACCCCGCCAGCCCAGTCTGAGGCAGCGCTCTGCACCTAGGGTTTACCTGAGTCGTTGCAACGACATTCATGCAGTATATTGCATGCTATCAAAGGCAATTTAGTGCATCACGCGGTCGCCGCGGCCACTCCAGACCCATGAAACTGAAGATCCTGGTGGGCACCACCACCCAAACCGCCGAAAGCGTGGCGCAGTCCATCGAACTGGATTGCGCCGACCTGGTCGAGCAGATCGAGGTGCAGTTGATGGATGGCCTGGACGCCTCGGTGTTTGACGAGCCCGCCCTGTTCCTGATCTGCACCGCCACCTACGGCAGCGGCGACGTGCCCGACAACGCCCAGGCGCTGCTGGCCAGCCTGTGCAGTGCCCCCACTTACCTGGGCCACGTGCGCTACGGCGTGATGGCGCTGGGCGACCAGGGCAGCTACCCCATGACCTTCGCCATGGGCGGCCGCCAGTTCGATGAGAAATTGACCGACCTGGGCGCGCAGCGCCTGGGCGAGGTCTGGACCCACGACGCCAGCAGCGGCGTGGTGGCCGAAGACGCCGGCATCGCCTGGTGCCGCGACTGGCTCACCAGCCACCTGCCCGCGCTGCGCGCCGCCGCGCCCCAGGCCTGACCCGCCTTCAGGGTAAGCCAGCATCGTGCCCCGACCCGTTCGCGCCTAGCATCGCAGCACCTTTTCAACACAGGAGACCCCCACATGACCACCCGCCGCCACGTTCTCACCCACGGTGCCGCCTTGTTCGGCGCCGCTTCCAGCGGCCTGCTGCTGCCGCAGCTGGCCTTGGCCCAGTCCAACAAGGTGCGGGTGGGCTTCATGCTGCCCTACACCGGCACCTTTGCCCAGCTGGGCGTGGCCATCGAAAACGGCTTCCGCATGGCGCTGGACGAACAGGGCGGCAAGCTCGGTGGCCGCGAGGTCGAGTTCTTCAAAGTGGACGACGAATCCAACCCGGCCAAGGGCATCGAAAACGCCCAGCGCCTGGTCCAGCGCGACCGGGTCGACGTGCTGGTCGGCACCGTCCATTCCGGGGTGCAGATGGGCATCCACCGCGTGGCCCGCGACACCGGTGTGCTCAGCCTCATCCCCAACGCCGGGGTGCACGCCGCCACCCGCGCCCTGTGTGCGCCCAACGTGTTCCGCACCAGTTTCACCAACTCCCAGCCCACGCTGGCGCTGGGCAAGGCCATGGTCGAACGCGGCCACAAGAAGGCGGTCTGGATCACCTGGAACTACGCCGCGGGCGAAGAGGCCTACGAAGGCTTCGAGCAGAGCTACACCGCCGCCGGCGGCACCATCGTGAAAAAGCTGGGCCTGCCCTTCCCGAACGTGGAATTCCAGGCGCTGCTGACCGAAATCGCCGCCCTCAAACCCGACGCCGTGGCTTGTTTCTTCGCCGGCGGTGGCGCGGCCAAGTTCCTGCGCGACTTCCACGCCGCCGGCCTGCACAAGACCATCCAGCTCTACGGCTCCGGCTTCTTGACCGAAGGCGTGCTGGAAGCCGCCGGCGAGGCCGCCAACGGCGTGCTGACCACCATGCACTACAGCGACTCGCTGGACACCCCGCGCAACAAGCAGTTCCGCCTGAACTACGCCAAGGCCTTCAAGATGCAGCCCGACGTGTACGCCGTGCAAGGGTACGACACCGGCCTGCTGCTGGTCCAGGGCGCCAACAAGGTCAAGGGCGACCTGTCGAACAAGAAAGACCTGTACGCCGCCATGGAGGGCGCCGTGATCGACAGCCCGCGCGGCAAGTGGACCATGAGCAAGGCCCACAACCCGGTGCAGGACATGTACCTGCGCAAGGTGGAAAACAAGGAAAACAAGGTCATCGGCATTGCGCAAAAAGCCGTGGCCGACCCGGCCACCGGCTGCAAGATGGCCTGACCTTGGCAGGCGGGGCCCGCCCCGCCGTGTCCGACGAACGAGCGGCGACCATGCCCCCGCATGCGTTGCGCCGCTCTTTTTTTGCCCGAGTGACCACCCATGGACTTCGCGAACTTTCTGATCCAGCTGCTCAACAGCCTGCAATACGGCCTGTTGCTGTTCATGCTGGCCGCCGGCCTGACGCTGATCTTCGGCATCATGGGCGTGGTCAACCTCGCCCACGGCAGCTTCTACATGCTCGGGGCCTACATGGCGTGGTCGCTGTCCAGCGCCTTCGGCAGCCTGTTCTTGGCCATAGTGGTCGGGGCGGCCCTGTCGGTGGTGCTGGGGTTGGCACTGGAATGGCTGCTGTTTCGCCACTTCTACAAGCGGGACCACCTCGACCAGGTGCTGCTGACCTTCGGCCTCAT
>NZ_JAAQQT010000641.1:0-41661 GCF_011742065.1 Aquabacterium sp. A08 | reverse complement strand
CGTGGGGTGGTCATTGCGAAATCCAACGCCGCCATCTGGGCCAACCAGGCCGAACGCATCCTGCCTGCCTTCGAGCAAGCCACCGGCGCCCAGGTCGGACCGGGCATCAAACTGCTGGTGCGCGCCCGCCCGGTCTTCAAGCCTCAGTACGGCTTCAGCTTGGAGATCGACGCCATCGACGCCGACTACACCCTGGGTGACCTGGAAGCCCGCAAGCGCGAGATCCGTGAGCGGTTGCAGCGCGAAGGGCTGATCGACCAGAACAAGGCGCTGGCCACCCCGTGGGACTACAACCACGTCCTGGTCATCGCCCCAGAGGGCGCAGCCGGACTCGGCGACTTCCAGGCCGAGGCCAGCCGACTGCAGGCCCACGGCGTGTGCCAGTTCACCTACGCCTACAGCCGCTTCCAGGGAGAAGGCGCCGCTGCCCAGATCCGCCTCGAATTGCACTCCGCCCTGGAGCAGATCCGGCTCAACCACCCCTGGGTGCCCGATGCGGTGGCCATCATCCGGGGCGGTGGCGCCGTCAACGACCTGGCCTGGCTCAACGACTACGACCTGGCCCGGGCCATCTGCGAACTCGACATCCCGGTCCTCACCGGCATCGGCCACGAACGCGATTCCACCGTCCTTGACGAAGTTGCCCACCAGCGCTTTGACACCCCCTCCAAAGTCATCGCCGGCATCGAGCGCACCATCGTCCAGCGGGTGCGGGAAGCGCAGAGCGCTTTCGCCGACATCCAGCGCGCCACTGTGCAGCAGCTCGAACGCACCCGACGCACCGTGCAGGCCGGCTACACCGCCATCGAGTCGGGCGCCCAGCGACACCTGGCCCAGGCCCGTCAGCACAGCCGCGACCTCAAAGCCGAGATCCAGCTCAACGCCCACCACGCGGTGCGCCATGCCCAGGACACGGTCCGGCACCAGATCACAGACGTGCGCCAGTTCGCCCAGCTGCACTTGCAGCGGGCCCAACGTGAAGTGCCCGTGCTGTTTGCCGACATACGCGCCGAAGCCCGCCAGAGCCTGCGCACCTCCCGGGCCGAAACCCAGGCCAACTGGCAGACCGTTCAGCAACTGGCGGCCAGCGACCTGCAACGCAGCCGGGATGCCCTGGCGCACACCTACGGCGACACCACCACCTTGGCCCGGCACACCGTGGCCCAGGCCCGCCAGAACACCCAGGCCCTGATGCGAGAAGTCACCGGCCAAGGGCCGGACAAGACCCTGCAGCGCGGCTTCGCACTGGTGCGCGACGCCCAAGGCCAGGCCATCACCAGCTCCCACGCCCAGGCCGGCGCAGCCGACACACCCATCACCCTGGAATTCCGGGACGGGCGCAGGCGCACCGTGCTCGGCCAGGAAGAGCCCAACCCGCAACGAGACTGACCATGAAACAGAGCTTCAAAGAGTCCTACGGCGTGCTGCAGCGACACGCCCAGACCCTGCGCGAGCAGACCGAGCCCAACATCGACGACCTGCTGCAGATCGTCGAAGAGTCGGTGGCCGCGTACAAGAACTGCCAGACCCGCATCGATGCGGTGGAGAAGGCGCTGGACAAAGCACTCGGTACGACGACAGCCGCCACAACTGCTTCGGCGACCCCTGATGGTGAAGCCGGCGAAGTGCCATTCTGATGGGTACTTCTGGTTCAACGGCCGCCTTTGCGTCCGCTGCGAGTCGAATTAACCGCATAACCAGCCCATGCAAGCCTTGCTGCTTTTTGAATTACAGAACCAAAACGCAGCTAACGAGTTGGGCCTAATCTTTCTTCTTGTGCTGTCCAACCCTCATTAGGCCCGTTAGCGTCGTAGCACGTTCGTCCAAAGTGTCCAGCGAAGACTTTACTCTCTCGGCAGGAACTAATGTCAGGACTACGGTCCAAAGTTGCCATAACGTAAGAGCAACTAGGAGCCCGTACGAAGTCCCACGCCAACACGCGACCGGGACGCTCAGCTTGGCGTGTTTCAAGATAGGTACGGTGATACCGAGCAGCAACACAACACCAAGAATTAAGGTTGAATGGACCACCGGGGTGAACAACTGGCCCCATCCCGTGGCAGACGAATCAGCGGCGCTCGTGTTAGCTGAAGGACGAAATGAGAGTCTCAACCGCTCTGGATAGATGATAGCCATCCAAGCTCCAATAACAGCAAAGATAATCGAGGCAGTCGTTCTTAGCGCCTCAAACATCGGCCACTGCTCTGCCACTGGAACACTTCGACCGAACCATGCACCGGCACCGATCAGGGTAATCGCAATGACAGTTGCGAAAGCTCTCATTAGCATCACGTCGCCACCCGTTGATCAACATGGATCATAGCGGTGAGTGCGGTTCTATGTGCCGTCAGTTGCTGCAGTAATGAAGCTGGGTTGACAAGTTCCAGACTCTCCCTTTCAACATCCAAATCATGAGTGCCGCGAGCCACTGATTTACTCAGCCAGTGGGGGGTCTGCTCCCCTTTGAGGACGAACCCGACATCGTCCCAATCCTCCATGTTTGCGTTATCGATGTCCCACCGATCTTGAAGAGCCTTCATCTCATCCGGCTCAAATTTAGCAGGCAACTCGTACTCAACCCTTACCGCTGCAGGAATTTCGGGCGCAGCAGTCATTCCCGCTCTTTGAAGCAGCCGCTGCCAGAGTGCGCGATCTGGTCTGCGTCCATTATTAAGCTCGGTTTTACGTACGACCTTACGAATGTCACGTGCTCGTTGGATCAGCAGATCCCGCTCCCCTGCTTGTTTCATCAATTCTGAATTGAAGTAGGGGATTAGGTTTTCAGGTTGATTTGACATCGTCATGGCATAGCCAAGTATCTCAAGAGATCCATCTTGATTCGGAGTGTCTGACCATTGCACGTATCTAGTGAACTGGCGAATGAACCCAGACATAAAGTTTTTCATGCCCACATGGCCAAAAGCTAAGTGCTGGAAGCGCACTGCAGCAACAGCACTAAGAGAAGGTATGAAGTAGAAATAAGTAGCAAAACCTGGAACGGTGTTCGGAGCGAGTTCATTCATGACAACGCCAGCTCGGCCAACCACGGAATTTGTTGAGATTGACGCTACTTTGCCTTCAGTTGCGGGAGTCTGGTTCCACAAGGTCAACAGCCAGTTATCCCCTTCGCCACGAATGTCTAATAGATACACTGGCAACTGTTCCGCCTGACCCTCAGCTGCATTAGCTCCGAAGGTCTGTGTTTCGACGAGTTGTTTGCCTTGACTCCACTGAGTAAGGTCTGTAAGCACTTGCACGAGACCGCCGAACTTGGCTTGGTGCGCCCTCTGTGACTCAAAGTAGCCGCACTTACGAACTCGATACCAGCAGAAACCCGCTCGCTCTAACATTGTTTCTCCCTACTGTCATAATCTATAATGGCGCAGCAATTATAGCTCATTGTGTTTGTGCGATTGTATTGAAGTGCTCAGCCCCAAACTCGAAAAAATACACAGCTCTCAAGTCGTGTGCATCACCCCTTGGTGATTGAAATTGGCGCCGGCACTGCCGTGGCCACCGTGCGCCACTTCAGTCACCAGGTCGTTCTGTCGTGGGGTGGTCGGCTCATCCGCATCAACCCTACCGAGATCCAGGTGGGGACCTAGCACTACGTGGGCCAGGCCGCCTGTGCGCTCGAGACACTAAATGCTACCAATGCGACGGCAGTCATCCCCAACCCGCGTGGGCAAGCCTGTGGATAAGCCCGAGCGAAGTGCATCAATGCCTTGATCCTCAAGGCTCCAGTCCCCCCTGCCTGATTTGTAAGCAAAGGAGGGCCGGTGCAGAATGGACAAACACAGGAGTTCAAACATGGACCGATCACCCATCTGGCTGCCCGGCGCCGTCTGTGCCTGGCTGCTTCCCATCGTCTTGAGCGGATGCGGCGTCGAAGCAGTCGGCAGTGCTGCCACTGCCGGCGCGGTCAAGAAGCAGGAAGTCGAGCAGGGCCAGGCCCAAAGCGAGGCGATTCAGCGGCAACTGCAGCAGGCCCAGCAACAAGGCCAGCAGCGTCAACAGGCGCTTGACGACGCGACCAAGTGACAAGGCATTCAGAAACGTCATGGGGGCAGCCCAGCTAGCCTAGATAGCCCAGCTAGCCTAGATAGCCTAGATAGCCTAGATAGCCTAGATAGCCTAGATAGCCTAGATAGCCTAGATAGCCTAGATAGCCGAGCTACGCTACCTATGGGTCATAGGCTAGCTACGCTAGCTAGCCAAACGGTCACAGGCTGCCCCTTCGCACCACATTCAACTGACCGCAAACCGCTTCAAGCCTTCCCGATGTGCACCAACTTCACGCCCACCCGCAACGGACGTTGGACCCGGGAAACACTGGGCATTGATGTCACCCAGGTCTCGTGCCCCACCGAGACTTTTCCGCGCTACGCGGCCCCCATCGTGCTTGCGGACCGCGATCAAGGCGTCCAGTGCGTTGCAGCTCGCTTCGGCTTGATTCCGCACTGGGCCCAGGACGCCAACATCGGCCGGCGGACCTACAACGCCCGCACCGAGACGGTGGCCGAGAAACCCAGCTACCGCACATCCTGGAAACGGCGCCAGTTTGCGATCGCCCTGCTGGACGATTTCTTCGAGCCCAACTGGGACACCGGCCGTGCGGTGAGGTGGCGCATTCGCCGCGCCGACGGGCAGCCCATGGGTGTGGCCAGCATCTGGGACCGGTGGACCGATCCAGGCACGGGGGAACTCGTGGCCTCGTTCTCGATGCTGACGGTCAACGCAGACGGCCACCCGGTGATGGGGCAGTTCCACCGACCGGGTGACGAGAAGCGCAGCGTCGTGGTGCTGGAGCCCCAGCAGTTCGCCGCCTGGCTGAACCCACGCCATGAGCCGGTGCAGGCCCTGTTGCAATGCCCACCACAGGGCGTACTGGTCTCGGAACCTGCCCCCACAGGGCGCATTGCCGCTACATCGGCCCTGGCCCCGGCCCAGCAGGGTCTCTTCGGTTGAGGCTCACTGTGGATGATCGACCGGGGGCTTCTGGCGCACCACGATCTCCAAATCGTTGGCTCGCTTGTGCAACTCAGCCTTGGCCAGTTCTATGGCCCATTTGGGCACGATCCAGTTCTTGAATTTCGGGTTGTATCGGCCGTTGAACGATTTGGCCACACCTTTGACGATGCCCACCACGTCGGGATCGAATGACACGGTGCGAATGGCGAGATCTCCCCAATCCAATAGCCTCAATTCGACCATCCGACCTGAAATCAAGATGACCTCGGGAGGTTTTCTTATTTTGGGTGGGGGCTCGACTGCGCAATCAGGAGACATGGGAATGATCGACACGGGTTCAGGTAATTCAGCCTCACGGTTCGGCCACAACCACGATTTCTTGTCGATTGCATTCAATACCGCGTGCTGTACATCGTCGGCATCGAATTGCTCGGGCGTGAAGCGGCTCAGGTCGATTTCCAGCACCGGCAGGCCCTGAGCGCGAAACTCGCCAATCTTGACCAGATCGCAAAACGAGCTGTAGGCCACTTCGATCGCGAAAGTCACCCCCTCGGCGGTGGTCACCAGCAAATCCGGTCGCACCGGGCCCAGGCTGACCTCGGCCTCAATGGACGAGAAGCGGCTCAGTCGCATGACGGGTACGGCGGGGTCCACGCCCAGGTGGGTGGCCACCACCTCGGGCATGGGGACCGTGATGTAGCCCGCCATCTCGATCAGCTGCTTGGCGTAGTGGTGCAGCAGTGACTCGTGGTTGGAGACGCAGGGCTCGCGGTTGGACGCATGGGCGAAATGGTGCTCGCGCACATCGCCCTGGCGCGCCACCAGGGGCTCCTGACAGACCACACAGCGGCAGTCACAGGCCAGGCCGCGCTCGACCTCGCTCACATGGCGCAGCAGATTAAACTTGTCCAGACCGAAATGGGATGACATGGGTTGTCCTTTCAAAAGTGGTGAACACGGCTGCAGTCTCGGCGTGGGTACGGCGAGCAACCAGTCCTGAATCACCCCCATTCCGGTACAGGGAGGGTTGATGAAAGAACTGCTGGAATGCCTGGAGCGGTGGCTGCAGGCACAACAAGATGACACCAACGCCCGGGAGATTTGCCAGGCGTTGGCGAGTGAGAGCAAAAAGCGCGTGGACAGCCCAGATGCCCGCCAAGCCTGGTTCGATGTGTTGCAGATTGCCCCCGCCACCGTGAGTGGCGCGAAGCACAGTGACCATTTCGAGGCCGCCAATCAGTGGTTCAGGCGTGCAGGCCCCCAGCGCTACCTGGACAGCCGGCGCGTCCCGTTGGAGGCCCACTTTCGCAACAATGGTCACACCCAAGCGCTTACTCTGCGCAAGACGCCGAGCGCGGGCAAGCACCGCACCCAGTGGTTCTACGTGGCCTACGACCTGCCCGAGATCGGTGAAGAGCGAGATGGCGACAGTGTCCCCGAAATGGATGAAGCGCAAAGTCCAGCGTCAGCGACTTCGACGGCGACCACATCCACCTTGACCTACGAACTCACCGAACCGAATGGCATTCGGTTGAACGGGTTGGGGCGCCTGCTGGCGGGCAGTGGGGAGTTTCGTACCCGGTCCTGGCGGGGTCTGCTCTGGGCGCTGTTTCTGATCCTTGGGGCGACCTTGGTGGGAGCCATCGCTTTGCTGTTCTGGTTGATGCACGGCGTCAATCGACCGGTGACCACCGGAGACCTCGTGTTTCTGATCGGCTTGGTGGCCACGGGTTTTGTTTGCTGGTGGTTCTTGGTGCGCCCCCTCGTTGTGCTGCTACACGACCGAATCGTGCCTGCATCTGAGTTTTTCACGGAATTTCGTGAAGCCCCCTGTCAATTGGAATTGAGCAAGGCGAACCAGGGGCGGGCCATTCGCGTGGTCCGTTACAGCGGAACCTGTCCAATTTGCGCGGGCCGCATTGAATTGGAGTACGGCTTTGGTGATCACCGTCGTCGTCTATTCGGCTGTTGCACCGAGGCGCCCAGAGAGCACGTATTCACATTCGATCGGGTCACTTTGCAGGGCCGGCGGGTACATTGAACGGGTGGCCAATTCGGGCACGGTGGCAGTTGGTGTTGTGATCTCAATTGCCTGAACCGGGCCGAGACCCAGTCCCAATAATTGACTTTGAAGGGCAGCGCGGTGCTGCTCGCAACCGAAAGTCAATGATGATTGAAGCACTGGTCAAGGCCCCCGCGAACCTCGCGGAAATGATTGAAACCGCCCAACAGGGACTGGAGCTCAGCGACACCCACATTGCCGAAGCGCTCGGCTTTGACCACCCGGTGGTCACGCAACTGCTCAAGCAGGGCAAGATGCGCCTGCCGATCGCCAAGGTGCCCCAGTTGGCCGAGGTGTTGGAGGTGCAGCCCGCCAAGCTGTTGCAGCTGCTGCTGCGCGAAACCTCACCCGACATGCTTGACGCTATCGAAGCCTGCTACGGCCCGATGTTGCTGAGCGACGCCGAGGTGCGGCTGATTCGCTCGATCCGTCAGGCGGGCAACGGTCGAAAGCCAGGGGTGGTCATGTTTGACAAAGAGGCGGTGGTGGCCATGATCGTGGCCACTCCTGGCGTCTGAGGGAGCTGGCATGACACTCCAAGAGCTGATCGCGTTGCGCTCGGTCCAGACCGGAGATGGCCTGGACAGCACTCCCCGCCTGCCCGGCATTTATGTGGTCATCAACCGGCTGACTGGCCGGGGCTATGTGGGCAGTGCCCAAAACCTGCGGGCGCGCTGCCGGGGGCACCTCAGCACCCTGCGGCGTGGGTACACCACCAACGGCCTGATGCGTCGTGACCTGCAGTTGCACGGCGCCGAGCACTTCGACTGTGTCGTTCTGGAAACCTTCCCCTCACTGGAGGCTGCAGGCGGCAAAGAGGGGCTGGTCATCAGCGAAAACGAGTGGATCGTTCGGCTGGGTACCCACCGGGAGAGCTTGGGCTACAACGCGCTGCTGTACGGGCAATGGACCAAGGGGGCCAGTTTGCGCGACCGGGAGCGCAAGTTGAAACACAACGACAGGAGCTACTGCCTGTTGCACAGCGTGGATCTGTACGACCCGATCGCGGACGTGCTGCTCGACAGTTGGACCCGCGAGCCGCGGGTCACCGAGCGGTGGAGGGCATCAAGAGTGTGACGCATGGGTGCAAGGTGGACCTTGCACCCCTTATGCCGAAACGGGGGTGGGGGTGGCCCTTGGCGCCGTTTTTTTCCTGCTGGCCAGGCGAGTCCTTATAGGGCCAGCGTGATCACTATGCCGACCACTTGCTGTCGAACCCGTTGACAAAGTCAGCTGGTGCTTGCTTGCAGTGGACCCATGTCCTCCTGGCCCTGACGTTCGCCATTTTTCTTGCCAAGCGCAACCTTGATTTGCTGGAGGCCAAACTCAATGTCGAAGGCGTGGACCTTGGGCAAGCTGTAAGTGACGCCCTCAACCAAAGCCTGCATTTCTACGCTGGTCGCAGTGGTGTAGTGGCGCGTGTTTGCATCGCTGCCAACCTCATGGCCCATGACTCTATGGCGAACGTACTTCTTGAGCACATCGTCGCCACCGTCAATAACGCTGGCCGACACCCTGGCCATCGCGTTGTTGAGGTTGTGTCGCAAGCAGTGATACACCAGCGTTCCGTCGCGGGGCATGCCCAGCTTCTTCAACATGGCGCTCATCTTTCTGCCTGACTCTTTGGCGTACTTGGCATCTGCCTTGGACCACGTGAGCTCCGGGAAAACGCGCTTGTAGCCTTCGGCTGCCAATGCTCGACAGTAGTCAATGAAGCCCAGTTCAATCAGCGCCGAGTGAACGGGTACCAGCCGCACAGACTGGGTGTTTTTCACCGACTTGTCCGCGGTCTTCATGTTGATGTCCAAGCACCAGACACCTTCGACCGCCCGAACGTCACTCAGGTGGAGTTGCGAAGCCTCTTTGATGCGCAGGCCAGCATAGAGGCCCAGCAGTGGGAGCCAGTATTCAAAGCTGTACCAGTAAGACGGCTTTTTGACGTGGCGACCATGGCCGGTTTGGAAATGAGGCTGACTAAAAATCATGTCCAGCTGTGCGGCAGAAAACGGCTCCCTACCCTCCTCGTCTTCGTCGCCCTCCACTTGCTTGGCGGCCAGTCGTTCTGCCTTCGTCAGCCCGGTCTCACCCTTGAGTGGCAACGCAGGATTGCTTGTGAGGTACTGCTTCTTGTGAAGCCAGCTAAACAAGGCGATGAGCCAGTTCATGCGGGTGCGACGCATTTCGTCGCTCAATAGTGGCCACTCGCGGTCATCCTCGCTTAGCGCTGCAATCGTCTCCTTGACAGTGTCGCGCCGAAGCTCTTTGGGCAACTTGTTGATGCTGCCGGGTATGGTTTTCAAGGGCCCATCACGGAACGCACAAAGTACGTCAGCGTCGATGTCCTTCAGTCGAAGGTCGCCCATGAATTCGGCAAAGGCCATCAGGCCAGCGCCCCTTTGCCGGATTTCGGCGGCAGACACGATGTTGGCCGGCAGACCGTCAGTGCTGCTGCAGTAAGCGGCCACCGCCTCCGAGTAGGTCTTCATGGCCCACTTGCCAGCGCTGTGCACGGCGGTGGCACTGGCCGTGGAAGCGCTGATGAGATCGGCGACCTCGGCCTTGACCCTGTCGCTGGCAGCAACGCGTCGTTCAGCTTGAGCATGCTCCAGGCGAGATGGCGAAATTCGAGTGACCAGCATGGCGCGAAACACCTCGAGCTCCACGGATGACAGCAAGAGGTCATCGACCACGCAATGCACACTCTCGTTCGGAGCAAACAGCCAGCCAGAGGGCTGCGGCGCATGGAACAACAGAAGTTCCACAACCGACAGGTCTTCGGCCAAGATCACCCTTGCCACGTCACGGCTGTCAAATGCCTTCAAGAAGTCGCCAATGAACTTTGCCTCTCGAGCTGCCGGCGGCATCTGGCTTGCCAGTGGGATCACCACACCGCCTGATCTGCCTAGAGCAGGATCAACGGGCTCCAGTACCTCCTGCGGGAGGACGTAACCCATGTGCTGTGTTTTGGCTTGAAGGTAGAGCGCAAGACGCCCGGCGGCTACCTGTTGCAGGAGCGCATGCCGCTCCAGACCGGTAAGGTCCGCTGCTGACTTCAGGCTGTGAAATGCTGCTTGCAGCAACGCAGGCCCACTCTCGGCCAGGTGCAAAAGTTTCTCGTTGTTCAAGGCTCCGTGCTCCCATTCGTACAGTTGTCGCCGCCACGCGGCCAACAAGGACGCTGCGACGATTTTGGCGACACTGTACTCGCTGGTGCCTGTGGACTGGACGAACTCACGGCGACCAGCAGTGACACGCAAACGGCTGGGCACTGCAAGACGCGCCCACCACACAGAACCTCGAAGAAAAATCCCAGCCATGACGACACTCGCTTTGTAGCAGTGTGTTGTAGCAGGGCCCAAAAACTGAAAAACCTCACTCCGTCTCCAGAGTGAGGTTTACAGATTTGGTGCGGCTGGCAGGATTCGAACCCACGACCCCTTGGTTCGTAGCCAAGTACTCTATCCAACTGAGCTACAGCCGCTTGCTGAAGCTGAAAGTATAACACGAAAATTTGTCTTACTTTCAACCGTTTTGCTGCGATGCGTTGTCTGGCTTGGCCAGCAGCGCGATCACAACAGCCCGCTATTCTAGTCCGAAAAATTGAAGTTTTCCAGGCGCGGCAAAATTTCTTCGGCCACCGGCCGGCCTCAGCCCGGCGGCGCCACACCGGCCACCGACAGTTGCTGGTGCAACCGGTCGGCCAAGCGCCGGTAGCCTTCGGCGTTGGGGTGGATGGGGTCGGCGCGCAGGGCCGGGTCCGACAGCACCGCCGACACGGCATCGGCCACCCCCACCACGCCCTCGTCACGGGCCAGGTCGGCGTAGAGCGGGTCGTCCGACAAGCGCGACGCCAACACGCCCAGCAGGCTGGGCGACGGGATGGCCACCAGCACCACCTGGGCGCCCGTGGCCCGTGCCTGGCGCACCAGGTCGCGCAGGTCGGCCCGCACCGCCTCGGGCCGGCGCCGCCGCAAGAAATCGTTGCCGCCCAGGGTCACAATCACCAACGCCGGGCGGTGTGCTTCCAACAAAGGCCCCAGCCGGGTGCGCGCGGCGTTGGCGGTGTCGCCGGGCACGCCCGCGTTCACCACCTGCCAGCCGGTCACATCGGCCAGGCGTGTGGGCCAGTCTTGCCCGGGAGCCGCCCCGGTGCCGTGGGTGAGGCTGTCCCCCAAGGCCAGCACCTTCGCACCCCGCGGCACGGCCTGGGCAGCGGGGCGCTGGCCACAACCGGCCCAGCCAGACACGGCCAGCACCAGCAAACCCCGCAAACAGGCACGACGGTCGGTGGACACTCAAAACACCCCGGGAAACAGGCGCCAGGTGCGCTGGCGGTATGCGGCGTAGGCCGGGTAGCGTGCCAGCAACCAGCGCTCCTCCAGGCGGGCCTTGGCCACCAGCACCGCCACCAGAGCGCCCCACAGCCCCCACGCCAGACCGCTCGCCAGCCAAGCGGCGGCCCCGGCGGCCAGCAGCAAAACGGCGGTGTACATGGGGTGGCGCACCCAGCGGTAGGGGCCATGGCAGACCAGCCGCCCGTCGGGCCGGGGTTCGGGACGGATGTGGAAGTTGCCGGGCGGGTTGACCGCCAAGGTCCACAGACCCAGCGCGGCGGCGCCGCACCACAGCAGCCCCGCTGGCCAGTCCGGGCCCTGCGGCGGGGCCCGAAACAGGCACAAAAGCGTCAACCCGCTCAGCAGGCCGAATTGCAGGGCCACCCAAAGTTGACCGAGTCTGTGGGGGTTCACGGTTCAGCGGTTTCCTGCACGGCGCAAAGCCGAGACACTGGTAGGGCGTGTTGGACTTGAACCAACGACCAAAGGATTATGAGTCCTCTGCTCTGACCAACTGAGCTAACGCCCCGAACCAAGCCGGGCAGTTTAGCAGAGCCCTGCCGCTCAGCCGTCGGGCAGGATGCGGCCTTTGCCGGCCCGTTTGGCCTGGTACATCCAGGCGTCGGCGGTCTTGACCAGGCCCTGGGGCGACTCGCCGCTGCCGGGCAAATACATGGCCACGCCGACGCTGGCCCCCACCTGCGCCAGCGCGCCCGACACCAGCACCGGGCGCTCCAGCTGCGCCAACAGCTTTTGCGCCACCTGGCGGGCCGCCGCCAAGCCGCCGTTGAGTTGCTCCAGCACCACGGTGAACTCGTCGCCGGCCAGGCGCACCACGCTGTCGCTCTGGCGCACCTGGGCGCGCAGGCGGGTCGCCACTTCGCGCAGCACGGCATCGCCGGCGTCGTGGCCCAGGGTGTCGTTCACGGCTTTGAAGCCGTCCAGGTCGATGAACAGCAGCGCCAGTGGCTTGTCTTCGCGGTCGGCGCGGGCCAGCGCCTGGGGCAGCATTTCTTCCAGGGCGCGGCGGTTGAACAGACCCGTCAACGGGTCGATGCGGGCCTCGCGCAGGCGCCGCTCTTCCTCGCGCTTGCGCTCGGAAATGTCGTGCATGAAGGCGCTGAACAGGTGCTGCCCGTCCACCTCCAGCGCGCGGATGCGGAGTTCCAGCGTCAGCTCGCTGCCGTCCTGGCGCACGGCGGGCAGTTCCAGGCGCTGGTCCATCATTTTGGAGCGCCCGGTGCGCAGGTAGCGTTGCAGGCCGGCCAGGTGCGCCTCGCGCAGCGCGGGCGGCACGATCAACTGGGACAGCGGCTGGCCAATGGCCTGGGCCGCGGACCAGCCAAAAATCGCGCTGGCCTGCAGGTTCCAGGCGGTGACGCGGCCGTCCTCGTCCATGCCCACGTAGGCGTCGTTGGCGTGCTCCAGCACCGCGGCCAGTTCGGCCTCGCGGCGGCGCAGATCGCGCGCCGACAGGGTCTGCTGCTCCACCGCCGCCTGCAGTTGCGCGTTGGCCTGCTGCAACTCCTGGGTGCGCTGGGCCACCCGCGCCTCCAGGTCCTGCATGGCCGCGGCCAGCGCGGCCTCGGCGCATTTGCGGGCCCCAATGTCCTTGACGATGACGACGTAGTACTCCAACTGCCCAGCAGCGTTGAACTTCTGGGTCACGTTCTGGTTCACCCACACGGCTTTCCCGTCGGGCCGCAGGTAGCGTTTTTCCAGTTGGTAGTGGTCGGCCTCGCGCCGTTGCAACGCCTCCAGCAGGGGTTCTTCCTGTGCCACGTCGTCGGGGTGGGTCAGGGCACGCAGGGTGGCCTGGCGCACCGCATCGGCGCTGCGGCCCAGCATCTGACACAAGGCGCCGTTGGCGCTGATCCAGCCGCCGTCCGGCGCCACCAGGGCAATGCCGACGGCGGCCAGCTCGAACATGCTGCGGTAGCGGGCCTCGCTGGCCAGCAGCACCGCCTGGGAACGGTCCAGCTGGTCGCGGGCCAACGCCAGGGTCTCGCGCAGCTGCACCTCTTTGCTGACCAGGTCGGCCAGGTCCTGCAAGGCCTGGATGTCGTCGGGGCCGGGGCGGCGCGGCTTGTCGTCGATGGCGCACAAGGTGCCCAGCGCCACCCCGCCGCTGGTGCGGATGGGCACGCCCGCGTAAAAGCGGATGCCGGGGGCGTCGGTCACCAGGGGGTTGTCCAGAAAACGCGGGTCCTGGGTCGCGTCGCCCACCACCAGCGGCGCGGTCTGCAAAATGGCGTGGGCACAGAAGGCCTGGTCGCGCGGGGTTTCGGTCGCGTCCAGCCCCACGCGCGACTTGAACCACTGCCGGTCCCGGTCGATCAGCGAGACCAGGGCGATCGGCACGTTCAGCAAGCGCGCCGCGAGCCGGGTGATGCGGTCCAGGGCGGGTTCGGGCGGGGAATCCAGCAGCGCCAACGCGTGCAGCAGCGCCAGGCGCTCGGCTTCGTCGGGCGGCAGCGGAGCAGCACTCACTTGTTCTGGCTCAGGGCGTTGCTCACCAGTTTGGCGGTGATGTCGACGATCTGGATCATCCGGTCGTAGGGCATGCGCTGCGGCCCGATCACGCCCAGCGTGCCCACCACCTGGCCATCCACTTCATAAGGTGCGCTGACTACCGACAGTTCTTCGTAGGGCACGACCTGGCTTTCGCCGCCGATGAAGATGCGCACGCCCTCGGCCTGGTGCGACACCTCCAGCAGGCGCATGAGCTGGGTCTTCTGCTCGAACAGGTCGAACATCTTGCGCAGGTGGCCCATGTCGTGGGTGAAGTCGCTCACCGACAGCAGGTTGCGCTCGCCGGCCACCACCACGTCGTCCTGGGCGGCCATGGCCTCGGAGCCGGCCTCCACCGCCTTGACCATGAGCGCCGCGATTTCGCCGCGCAGCGCATCGACCTCGGTTTTCAGGCGCTCGCGCACCGCGTCAATGGTCAGGCCCGCGTAGTGGGCGTTGAGGAAATTGGCCGCCTCCTGCAACTGTGTCTGGGTAAAGTCCGACTGGGTGTGGATGACGCGGTTCTGCACCTCGCCGTCGGGCGAGACCAGAATGACCAGCACCCGCCGGTCGGACAGGCTGAGGAATTCGATGTGCCGAAACACCGACGAGCGCTTGGGCGCCATGACCACGCCGACGAACTGCGACAGGCTGGACAGCATGTGCGCCGCCTGGTTGATGACCTGCAGCGGCCGGTCGGCGACCAGGCTGCTGGGCGTGGCCAACTGGTCGCGGCGCACGGTGAGCATGGTGTCCACGAACAGGCGGTAACCGCGCGCGGTGGGGATGCGCCCGGCCGAGGTGTGGGGGCTGGCGATCAGGCCCAGCTCCTCCAGGTCGCTCATCACGTTGCGGATGGTGGCGGGCGACAGGTCCAGCCCGGCCGCGCGCGACAGGGTGCGCGAACCGACGGGTTGACCGTCGGCGATGTATCGCTCGACCAAGGTCTTCAAAAGCAGCTTGGAGCGGTCGTCTAACATTGGCCCATTGTAAAAAGCTTGTGCTGTAATTTGAGCATGAATTTGCCCCCCGCGCCGCCCCCGCCCGCCCCCGCCCGCCCGGGCAGCAGCCGCTTCCGCCACGTGGCCATCGTGGGCAAATACCACGCCGTGGGGTCGCGCGACGCGCTGGAACGCATCGCCCACTTTTTGCACGACCAGGGCTGCGAGGTGGCCATCGAGCACGACACCGCGCACAACACCGGCCTGACGCACTACCACGTGCTCGACGTGGCCGGCATCGGCCGCGAATGCGACTTGGCGCTGGTCATGGGCGGCGACGGCACCATGCTCGGCATCGCGCGGCAACTGGCGCGCCACAAGGTGCCGCTGGTGGGCATCAACCAGGGGCGGCTGGGTTTCATCACCGACATCCCCTTCCTCGACTTTGAAACCCACCTGCAACCCATTTTGCGCGGCCAGTACGAGGAAGACCGGCGCGCGCTGATGCAGGCCGGCGTGCTGCGCGACGGCCGCTACGTGTTCGAGACCATCGCCATGAACGACGTGGTGGTCAACCGCGGCGTCTCGCCCGGCATGGTGGAACTGCGGGTGGAGGTGGACGGCCACTTTGTGGCCAACCAGCGCGCCGACGGGCTGATCATCGCCTCGCCCACCGGCTCCACCGCCTACGCGCTGTCGGCCGGCGGGCCGCTGCTGCACCCGGCCATCGACGGCTGGATCATGGCGCCGATCGCGCCGCACACCCTGTCCAACCGCCCCATCGTGCTGCCGGCCACCGGCGAAATCGCGGTGGAAATCGTCGCCGGCCGCGACGCCAGCGCCCACTTCGACATGCAGACTTTCACCAGCCTGCTGCACGGCGACCGCATCACCGTGCGCCGGTCGGTGCACGAGCTGTGCCTGCTGCACCCGGTGGGCTGGAGCTATTTCGACACATTGCGCAAGAAACTGCACTGGAACGAAGGGGTGGTGACATGAGCTGGCAGCGCATGGTGTTGCGCGATTTCGTCATCGTGCGCGCACTCGACCTGGACCTGCGCCCGGGCTTCACCGTGCTGACCGGCGAAACCGGGGCCGGCAAATCCATCCTGATCGATGCGCTGCAACTGGTGCTGGGTGCCCGCGCCGACGCCGGCGTGGTGCGCGAAGGCGCGGCGCGGTGCGAGATCAGCGCCGAGTTCGAGCCGCGCCCGGCGGTCCTGGCCTGGCTGCAGGACAACGGCTTTGCCGCCGCCCCCGGTGAGCCGCTGCTGCTCAAGCGCAGCATCGACACCCAGGGCCGCAGCCGCGCCTGGATCAACGGGGGTCCGGCCACCGCCGGTCAGCTCAAGGCGCTGGCCGACGCGCTGGTGGACATCCACGGCCAACACGCCTGGCAAAGCCTGACCCGGCCCGACGCGGTGCGCGAGCTGCTGGACCGCTACGCCCAGCTCGACACCCGCCCACTGGCGGCACTGTGGAACGCCTGGCGCCAGGCCCTGCGCACCCTGGAGCAGGCGCGCCAGCAACAGACCACCCTGCAAACCGAGCGCGAACGGCTGCAGTGGCAGATCGGTGAGCTGGACAAGCTCGCGCCCCAGCCCGGCGAGTGGGACGAACTCAACCTGCAGCACGGCCGCCTGGCCCACGCCCAGGGCCTGATCGACGCCGCGCAAGCCGCCCTGCACGCCCTGGACGACGCCGAGCCCAGCGCCAGCGCCCTGGTGCACCGCGCGGTGCAGGCGCTGCAGGAGCAGCAGCACATCGAGCCCCGCTACGCCGAACTGGCCGACACGCTGCAAGCCGCGCTGGCCCAGATCGAAGACGCCTGCCACGACCTGCAACACCACGCCAGCCAGACCGAGCTGGACCCGGCCGCCCTGGAAGCGCTGGACCAGCGCCTGGGGCTGTGGGTATCGCTGGCCCGGCGGCACCGCTGCGCGCCCGACGAGCTGCCGCAGCGGCTGGCCCAATGGCAACAAGCCCTGGCCGAACTCGACCGTCACACCGACCTGGACGCCCTGCAACAGGACGAACGCCGCGCCCACCAGGCGCTGGTCAAGGCCGCGCACACCGTCACCCGGCAGCGCCAGGCCGCGGCGCAGCGGCTGTCGGCTGCCATCACCGAGGCCATGCAAGGCCTGGGCATGGCCGGCGGCCGCTTCGAAGCGCGGCTGCTGCCGCTGGACGAGCCCCAGGCGCACGGCCTGGAAAACGTCGAATTCCTGGTGGCCGGCCACCCGGGCAGCACCCCGCGCCCGGTGGGCAAGGTCGCCTCCGGCGGCGAACTGTCGCGCATCGCACTGGCTATTTCGGTCACCACCAGCCAGCTCGGCGCGGCCCCCACCCTGATTTTTGACGAGGTGGACAGCGGCATCGGCGGCGCGGTGGCCCACACCGTGGGCCGGCTCATGCGCCAGCTGGGCCAGGACCGCCAGGTGCTGGCCGTGACCCACCTGCCCCAGGTGGCCGCCTGCGCCGACCAGCACCTGCGCGTGAGCAAAACCCAGGACGCCGAAGGCACCGCGAGCGCGGTCCAGCCCATCGACCACGACGAGCGGGTGCGCGAACTCGCCCGCATGCTGGGTGGCGACAAGCTCTCCGACACCTCGCTGGCCCATGCGCGCGAGATGATGCAGCCATGACCGCGCCGGCCATGCAGCTCGTGCTCATCACCGGCATGTCGGGCTCGGGCAAGTCGGTGGCGCTGCACGCGCTGGAAGACTCCGGTTTTTACTGCGTGGACAACCTGCCGCCCGAGCTGCTGGAAGCCCTGATCGAAGTAGAACAGGCCCACGGCGCCGAACGCGTGGCCGTGGCCATGGACGTGCGCAGCGCCAAGTCCCTGCCCGATCTGCCGCAACGGCTGCGCCAGATTCAGGCGCGCGGCCAGCCGCTGACCACGCTGTTTCTGGACACCACCACCGAAACCCTGGTGAGGCGCTTTTCCGAAACGCGGCGCCTGCACCCCCTGTCGCTGAAAGACACGCTGGACCAGCGCCGCGCGCTGGTGGACGCGATCGAGCAGGAGCGCGAGTTGCTCAGCGCGCTGCGCGAGCAAGCGCTGGTGCTGGACACCAGCCAGCTCAAGGCCTCGCACCTGCGCAGCGAGGTCAAGGCCCTGCTGCACCGCGCCCCGGCCACGCTGACGCTGGTGTTCGAGTCGTTCGCGTTCAAGCGTGGCATCCCGATGGACGCCGACTTCGTCTTCGACGTGCGCATGCTGCCCAACCCGCACTACGAGCCCGAACTGCGCCCCCTGACCGGGCGGGACGCGCCGGTGGCCGCCTACCTGCGGGCCGAAGCCGAGGTGCAGGCCATGGAAGAGCACATCAGCGGTTTTCTGGAGCACTGGCTGCCGCGCATGGTGGCCGACCACCGCAGCTACGCCACCGTGGCGGTGGGCTGCACCGGCGGGCAACACCGCTCGGTCTACCTGGTGGAGCGGCTGGCGCAGCGTTTTGGCGGCCAGTGGCCAGTGCAACACCGCCACCGCGAGCTGGATGCCCTGAAGCACCAGGGCCACTGAGCGATCGGCTGACGGCGTGGTCGTGTGGCGCGGCGCGGCCCGACCGGGCGTCAGGGCGCGACCCGCCGCTGCGCCAGCAACCAGCTGCGCAACGGGGCCGGCAGGCCGAAGGCCAGGTCGTCGTCCGGCCCCACCCAGCGGCCGCCGCCGGCGGCCGCTGGGGGCGTGCGGTCGGTATGGGGCCAGGGCACCTGCACCGGCTGCAACAGCAGTTCGCGGTGGGTCAGGCTGTGGCGCAGCACCTCGTGGGTCACGCCAGCCCCGGGTTGGCCCCCGGCCTGGGCCACTGCGGCGTCCAGGTCGGCGACACTGTGGAACACCGGAAAAGCGAACAACCCCGCCCAGATGCCGCGCGCCGGCCGGGGCTGCAACCACAGGGCGCCGTCGGCGCGCTGCCACACCAGCAGCCACCAGGCCTCGGTGCGGCGCAACAGCTTGCGGGTCTTGACCGGAAACGCGGTTGGCCGCCCCTGCGCCAGGGCCGCGCACAGCGGCTGGGCCGGACACAGCAGGCATTGCGGCTTGCTGCGGGTGCAGACCGTGGCGCCCAGGTCCATCAGCCCCTGGGTGTAGCGCGCCATGTCGGCCGGCTCGGGCGTGGCCGGCACCAGCGCCTGGGCCAGGGCCCACAGGACTTTTTCCTGGGTGCCCACGGCCAGGTCGCCGTCGAACGCCAGCAGCCGCGTCAGCACGCGCTTGACGTTGCCGTCCAGGATGGACACCGGCTCACCAAAGCAAAACGAGGCGATGGCCGCGCCGGTGGAGCGGCCGACACCGCTCAGGGTTTCCAGGTCGGCGGCACGCTCGGGGAAGATGCCGCCCCAGTCGGCCACCACCTGCTGGGCGCAACGGTGCAGGTGGCGCGCACGGCTGTAGTAGCCTAGGCCGCTCCACAGGGTCAGCACCTCGTCCAGCGGGGCGGCGGCCAGGGTCTGCACGTCGGGGAAGCGCGCCAGAAAGCGCGGGTAATAGGCCAGCACCGTGCTCACCTGGGTCTGCTGCAGCATGATTTCGGACAGCCAGACCCGGTAGGGGTCGCGCGTGCCCTGCCACGGCAGGCCATGGCGCCCGTGCTCGGCTTGCCAGCGCACCAGCGCCGGGAAAAAACCGTGGCGCACCGCCGCGGGCAAGGCCCGCACCGCCTCAGCCGGCATGGGTCGGGGCGTTGCAGGCATCGGCCGCCACGGCCGGGGTGGCGTGGGGGCTGGCGTCGGCCACCCCGGGAACGGTCAAGGTGGAGGCAGCCTCCCCGTTCCCACCCTCGCCGACGCCCACAGCGGAGGCGGCGGCTGCGTCTGCGGCGGTCGCGGCGCCCGGCACCTCGGCCGCTGGGTACGGCGCCGCAGCCTCCTCCAGCTCGGTCAGGTCCAGCAGGGTATCGCGCTCCTGCGCCAGGCGCTCCAGCCGCTGCTGCAACTCGCCCAGGCGTTCGTCCAGGCCCCCGGCGGCCTGCTGGATGCGGTGCACCGCCTCGATGCGGCGCGCAAAATTCTTGCGGCGCTCGCGCAACTGACCGTCCAGCTGCGCCGCGGCCGACTTGTTCCACAGCTCCACCTCGTTGGAGGCGGCCTCGTACACCGTCTTCAGGCGCGACACCACCGCCTTGGCCAGCCGCTCGGCGAACTCGGGCTGGGCCAGCCGGAACACGTTGGTCAGGCCCAGGTACTGCAGGTGGTTGCGCTCGATCAGGTCCAGCTCCTCGGCGTAACGCGCCAGCCGCATGGGGTCGGGCAGCTGCAGCGCAAAGCCGAACTCGGCGTTCAGGTCGCGGAAAGTGCCGCCCAGCATGTCCTGCACCTCCTGCGCCTGCTGCTGCGCGCGGCGCAGGCCGGCGCGCAGCCGGTCGAACGCCTCGGTGTACACCCGCTTCACGCCCAGCTTGATGCCCGGCTGCTTGAGCGCCGCGGCGAACTGCGCCATCTCGGCCTTGAGGTGGTTGCTGCCCAGCAGCGCAAACACCTCTTTCAGCAGCTTCAGGTGCACCGACCGCACCGCCTGGATGCGCGCGCCGCTGGCGTCGAACTCGGCCTGTTCCTGCTCGATGCGCAGCCGCATCTGCCGGATCACCGTGCCGTTCTTGCCGCGCAGGGCTTCCAGCTCCTGCACCTGCTCCACCAATTCGCGGGTGCGGGCGTGCAGCTGCTGCCCCACCTCGTTGCGCAGGGCCTGCAGCGACGCCGCCACGTTGGCCGCCAAAATGGTGCGGCGCTGCGCCAGCACGTCGTCGGCCAGGGCGGTTTCCAGGTCGGCCAGGCGGCTCTCGCGCAGCAGCACCGCATCCTGGCGCACCTTGGCAAGCAACCCCTTCTGGGCCGACACCGCGATCACCTGCTGCGGCTGCAGGCCCAGCACCTGGGCCGAATCCTCGCGCTGGCGCTGGATCTGCGCCTCGATGTAGGCCGGCGTGCTCAGCTCGTCCCACAGGGTGTCGATCTTGTTGAGCACCACCAGCCGAGAATCACGGCGCTCGGCCGCGGGCGCCAGGTGCTCGCGCCACATCGCCAGGTCGGATTTGCTCACCCCCGCGTCGGCCGCCAGGATGAACACCACCGCATGCGCCTGCGGCAGCAGGCTCACCGTCAGCTCCGGCTCGGCCCCGATGGCGTTCAGCCCCGGCGTGTCCAGAATCACCAGACCCTGCTTGAGCAGGGGGTGCGCCATGTTGATGAGGGCGTGGCGCCAGCGTGGCACCTCCAGCAGGCCGTCGGGGCCTGGCAAAGGGTTGTCCTCGGGCGCGTCGTCGTGCCAGAACCCCAGCGCACGGGCCTCGTCCTGGCTCACGTGGCGCACCTCGGCCACTTTTTCGATGGCGCGGGCCAGCTGCTCGGGGTCGTTCACGTCCAGGTCGATGCGCTCCCACTGCTCCGGGGCGCTGCGCCACTCCAGCAGCGACTGCGGCTGCAAGCGCGTTTCGATGGGCAGCAGCCGCAGGCAAGGCGGCACCTCGGCGTCAAAGCCCAGCTCGGTCGGGCACATGGTGGTGCGCCCGGCGCTGGCCGGCATGATGCGCCGGCCGTAGCCGGCGAAGAACACCGCGTTGATCAGCTCCGACTTGCCGCGCGAGAACTCGGCCACGAAGGCCACCATCACCTTGTCGCTGCGCAGTTGTTCGCGCAGCTGGTCCAGCCGCTCGCGCGCGCCGGCGTCGAGCAGTTCGCGGGCCTCCAGCCAGTCGGCCAGCGCGGTCAACTGGGCCGCGTGGGCCTGGCGCCAGGCGCTGTGCTCGTCGAATTCCTGGGTGAATGACATGGGAAGGTCCGCTGGTGGCTCTTAAAAACGCTGCAGCGGCCCAATATAGCACCGGCCCCGGCCCGGGGGCAGCCCCCGGCAAGCCTCAGGGCCGCTGGCAGACCGGGCAGAAAAAAGTGGAGCGCTGCCCCTGGCGGATGCTGCGCACCGGCGTCGCGCACACGCGGCAGGGCTCGCCCGCGCGGTCGTACACCATGGTTTCCAGCTGGAAGTAGCCGGTTTGGCCCTGGGCATTGGAAAAATCCTTGAGCGTGCTGCCGCCCACCGCCAAAGCCCGCGACAGCACCGTGCGGATGGCCGCGTGCAAGCGCGCCACCCGCGCCGGCCCCAGGCGGCTGGCCCGGGTGGTGGGGCGGATGCCGGCCAGAAACAGCGCCTCGGACGCGTAGATGTTGCCCACCCCCACCACCAGCTGGCCCGCGAGCAGCACCTGCTTGATCGGGGCCTGGCGGGATTTCAGACCAGCGGCAAAGGCGCGCAGGTCAAAGGCCTCGGTCAGCGGCTCCACCCCCAGGTGACCCAGCAGTTTGACCGCCACCGGGTCGGCCTCGTCGGCGGCGTGGACCACCGCCCCGAAACGGCGCGGGTCGTGCAGCCGGAGCACGCCCCGGTCGGTGGCCAGATCAAAATGGTCGTGCGGCCCGGGTTCGGGCAAGGCTAGGGCAAACTGCACGCTGCCCGACATGCCCAGGTGCAGCAACAGCAGCCCATCGGACAGGTCGATCAACAGGTATTTGCCGCGCCGCCGCACGCCCAGCACCGCGCGTCCCACCAGGCTGGCCGGCGCCACGCCCAGCGGCCAGCGCAGCGGCTTGCCCAGGCGCACCCCCTGCACCCGCGCGCCCGCGATGCGGTCGGCAAAGCTGCGGCGGGTCACTTCTACTTCGGGCAGTTCGGGCATTTCAGGGCTCGCGGTGGTGGGTCGGATGTTCCATTATCATGAAGCCATGAACCGGGACCCCAGCACGCGCGCGACCACTTCTGCCCACGCCCCGGTCGGGCTTCGGCCGGGCGGCACGGCATGGCCCACGCGCGCGGCCGGTGCAGGCCGGCCGTTCACAGTCCTGCTGCTGGGCGGCTTGCTGGCGGCGGCGCTGGGCACCCTGCCCCGGGCGGCCCAGGCCGACGCCACGCCCCCCAACCCGGAACCTGTCGCGTCCGACCTGGACGCCGCCTTGTTCTACCAGCTGCTGCTGGGCGAAATCCAGCTGCGCCAGAACGACCCAGGCGCGGCGTTTTCGTTGGTGCTCGACGCCGCCAACCGCACCCGCCGCGCCGAGTTGTACCGGCGCGCGGTCGACATCGCTTTGCAAAGCCGCGCCGGTCAGGCCGCCCTGAACGCCACCCGCGACTGGGCGCAGGCGCACCCGACCAGCGAAGAACCCCACCGCTTCGAGCTGCAGATCCTGCTCGCGCTGAACCGCCCGGGCGACACGGCCGCGCCGCTGCGGCAACTGATCCGGCTGGCCCCGCCCGAGCGGCGCCACGAAGTCATCGCCGCGATTCCCCAAACCCTGGCCCGCGCCACCGACACCGCCGCGGCCCTGGCCGCCGTGCAGGACGCGCTGCGGCCGGCCCTGGCCGACCCCGCCACCGCCGTGGCCGCCTGGGTCACCATCGGCCGCCTGCAGCTGCAAGCGCAGCGCCCGCAAGAGGCCCTGGCCTCGGCGCGCCAAGCCCTGAGCCGCCAACCCCACGCCCCCACCGCGGCCGCGCTGGTGCTGGAGTTGCTGGAACGCGAACAAGCCGGCGCTCTGCCCACTTTCCAGCGCTTCCTGCAAACCCCGCCCGCGGCGACGGGCCACGCGCGGCTGCCGCTGCACCTGACTTATGTGCGCATCCTCATCGACCAGCGCCGCTGGGCCGAGGCGGCCGCCGAGTTGCAGGGCCTGCAACAGACCGCCGCCCAGAGCCCCGAAGTCTGGCTGCTGCAAGGCACGCTGGACCTGCAGCAGCGCCGGCCCGAAGCGGCCGAAACCGCCCTGCGCCGCCACCTGGACCTCGCCAGCCAGGCGCCCGAGGGCGACCCGCGCCAGGGCCAGATCCAGGCCTTGCTGCTGCTGGCCCAGATCGCCGAGCAACGACAGGACTACGCCGCCGCGAACGCCTGGCTGGACCGGATCGACCACGCCGCCGACATCCTGGCGGTGCAACTGCGCCGCGCCAGCTTGCTCGCCCGCCAAGGCCAGTTGGACCGGGCCCGGCAATTGCTGCGCCAGCCGCCGGCCCGCAGCGACGCCGAATGGCGCCGTCAGGTGCTGGCCGAAGCCCAGTTGCTGCGCGACCTGGGCCGGTACGATCTGGTCTTTGTGGTGTACGGCGAAGCCACCGAGCGCTTCCCCGACGACGCCGACCTGGCCTACGAACAGGCCATGGCCGCCGAAAAAGCCGGCCGCCCCGACGAGATGGAGCGCCTGCTGCGCGCCCTGATCGCGCGCCAGCCCGACTACCACCACGCCTACAACGCCCTGGGCTATGCCCTGGCCGACCGCAACCAACGCTTGCCCGAAGCCAAAGCCCTGATCCAGCGCGCGGTGGCCCTGGCCCCTCAGGACGCCTACATCCTCGACAGCCTGGGCTGGGTCGAATTCCGCCTCGGCAACCACACCGAGGCGCTGCGCATCCTGCGCGATGCCCACCAACGCCGGCCGGACGCCGAAATCGCCGCCCACCTGGGCGAGGTCCACTGGGTGCTGCAACAACGTGACGCCGCGCTGACCGTCTGGCGCGAAGGCCTGCAACTCAACCCGGACAACCCCACCCTGCAGGAAACCCTGCGACGCCTGCAGGTGCAGCCGTGAACCCACCGCGCGTGCTGCCGGCAGGGCGCCGGCACTGGTTGCGGGCCGCGCTGGCGTTGGCCGTGGCCACCCTGAGCGCCTGCGCCCTCCCCCCCAAACCGCCCACGCCCGGCATGGCAGACGGTGACGCCTGGTCCGGCCGCCTGGCCCTGCACATCGAGAGCGAACCGGCCCAGCACCTGAGCGCCGGCTTCGAACTCAGCGGCACGCCCACCCAGGGCGAACTGCACCTGTTGTCGCCCCTCGGCCAGACCCTGGCCAGCGCCCACTGGACGCCCCAAGGCGCCTGGCTGCAACGCGGCCCCCAGCGCCGCGACTACCCCGACACCGACACCCTGACCACCGAACTCACCGGCACCTCCCTGCCCCTGGCACCGCTGTTCGACTGGCTGCGCGGCCAGCCCACCGCCGTGGACGGCTGGACCGTGGACCTGACCCAGCACGCCCAGGGCCGACTGCGCGCCCAGAGACAGACCCCGGCCCCCGGCGTGCAACTGCGGCTGGTGTTCCAGTAAACGGCCTTTGACCCCATGCCCCTGAACCGCCTGCTGGACGTGCCCGCGCCGGCCAAGCTCAACCTGTTCCTGCACGTCGTCGGCCAGCGCCCCGACGGCTACCACCTGCTGCAATCGGCGTTCATGCTGATCGACTGGGCCGACACCCTGCACTTTGAGCGGCGCCGCGACGGCCAAATCCGCCGCGAAGACGTGCGCGGCACCGCCCTGCCTGAGGCCGACCTGGTGGTGCGCGCCGCGCGCGCGCTGCAACAGGCCAGCGGCTGCCCGCACGGGGCCGACATCGTGCTGGACAAGCAGTTGCCCATGGAAGCCGGCCTGGGCGGTGGCTCCAGCGACGCGGCCAGCACCCTGCTGGCCCTCAACCAGCTTTGGGGTCTGCACTGGCCGCTGGCGCGGCTGCTGCCACTGGGCGCCACCCTGGGCGCCGACGTGCCCTTTTTTCTGGGCGGCCACAACGCCTGGGTCGAGGGCATCGGCGAACGGCTGACCCCCCTCACCTTGCCGCCCGCCCGTTTTCTGGTGCTCAAGCCCCCGAGCGGCGTGGCCACCCCCCAAATTTTTCAGAGCCCTTGTTTGAAAAGGGACGAAAAACATACTAGAATCGAAGACTTCGTTGCAAACAATGCAAACAACATCTTCGGATGGGGGCGCAACAACCTGCAACCTGTGGCCAGCGCGCTGTGCCCCGACATTGAGACGGGACTGCAGTGGATGCAAGCCAACGGCCTGACAGGCCGCATGACAGGTTCGGGCAGTGCCCTGTTCGCTCCGGTGCAGCAGCCTGTTGACCTGTCAACCCTGCCCACCGGATGGATCGCAAAAATTTGCACGAATTTGAAAGTGCATCCTCTGAACGGGTGGTGTTAGCGGTTAGAATACCGGACGCTGCTCAGGCAAGATGAGCACACACTGCATACGGTGCGTTGCGTCAGCAACGAACCAGTGTAGGGGAGTCGCCAAGTTGGTTAAGGCACCGGATTTTGATTCCGGCATGCGAGGGTTCGAGTCCTTCCTCCCCTGCCAAATATTTTTCCTGCGCCCGGGTATTCCATGCAAGTTTCCACGCCAGTGCAAGCACCGGATTTCATGATCTTCACCGGCAATGCCAACCCGGTGCTGGCCGCTGAAATTGCGCAACACCTCGGCACCACGCTGGGTTCGGCCAACGTGGGCCGTTTTTCCGACGGCGAAGTCACGGTTGAAATCACGCAAAACGTGCGTGCCCGCGACATCTTCATCGTCCAGTCCACCTGCGCACCGACCAATGAGAACCTGATGGAACTCATCATCATGGTCGATGCCTTGAAGCGCGCCTCCGCCGCACGCATCTCGGCCGTGATCCCCTACTTCGGTTACGCCCGCCAGGACCGCCGCCCGCGTTCCAGCCGCGTGCCGATCTCGGCCCGCGTGGTGGCCAACATGCTGGAAGCCGTGGGCGTGGACCGCGTGCTGACCATGGACCTGCACGCCGACCAGATCCAGGGCTTCTTCGACATCCCGGTGGACAACATTTATGCGTCCCCCGTGTTGCTGGGCGACCTGCGCGCCAAGAACTACCCCGACCTGCTGGTGGTGTCGCCCGACGTCGGCGGCGTGGTGCGTGCCCGCGCCCTGGCCAAGCAGCTCAACTGCGACATGGCCATCATCGACAAGCGCCGCCCCAAGGCCAACGTGTCGGAAGTCATGCACGTGATCGGCGACATCGAAGGCCGCAACTGCGTCATCATGGACGACATGATCGACACCGCCGGCACCTTGGTGAAAGCCGCCGAGGTGCTGAAGGAACGCGGCGCCAAGAAGGTGTACGCCTATTGCACCCACCCGATTTTTTCGGGCCCGGCCATCGACCGCATCGCCAAAGGCGACGCGTTGGACGAAGTGGTCGTGACCAACACCATTCCCTTGAGCCAGGCCGCCCAGGCCTGCGCCAAGATCCGCCAGCTCTCCGTGGCGCCGCTGATGGCCGAAACCATCGCGCGCATTGCCAGCGGCGAGTCGGTGATGAGTTTGTTCGCCGACGCGGAAGGCGGGGCCTGACCCCGTTTCGCGACGCGACAAAACGCGGCGCCCTCCGGCCATCTGGCCCAGGGGCGCTTTTTCAATCAGGGCCTGGGCTGGTCGCGGCCAGGCCCCTTATGGAGTCAGACCATGCAATTCGTCGCTTTTGAGCGCGCCAAGCAGGGCACGGGTGCGAGCCGCCGCCTGCGCAACACCGGCCGTACCCCCGGCATCGTTTTCGGCGGCAGCGCCGAGCCGGCCACCATTGAAATCGACCACAACGCGCTGTACCACGCGCTGCAGAAAGAGTCGTTCCACGCGTCCATCCTCGACATGGAACTGAACGGCCAGGTGCAGAAAGTGCTGCTGCGCGATGTGCAATACCACCCGTTCAAGCCGCTGGTCCTGCACGTGGACTTCCAGCGCGTGGACGAGAAGACCCGCCTGCACAAGAAAGTGCCGCTGCACTTCGTGGGCGCGGAAAACTCGCCGGCCGTGAAGACCGACAAGTGCGTCGTCAACCACGTCATCACCGAAATCGAAATCGAGTGCCTGGCCATCCAGCTGCCCGAGTTCATCGCCGTGGACCTGAGCGCCGCCACCACCGGCCAATCCATCCACGCCAACGACCTGCAATTGCCGGCCGGCGTGAAGCTGGTCACCCATGGCAAGCCGAACCCCACCATCGCCACCGTCGTGGCCCCGGTGGAAGAAGTGATCGCCGCGCCCGTGGCGACCACCGACGACAAAAAAGGCAAGAAGAAGAAGTGAAGCTTCTTTCGGTCGGCATCCCTTTCGGGCGCCGACCGATCTGCCCAAGGCCCGCTCTGCGGGCCTTTTTCATGGGGTGTGCCCTGGCGGCCAGCCTTGACCGTTACCATGCGCGCATGCGGAAGAACAAGACATGATCAAACTGCTGGTGGGCCTGGGCAACCCGGGACCGGAATACGAAGACACGCGGCACAACGCCGGGTTCTGGTGGCTGGAGGCGGTGGCGCGGACGCTGAAGGTGACGCTGCAACCGGAACGCAGCCATTTTGGCCGCGTGGCGCGGGCCACGGTGGACGGGCGCACGCTGTGGCTGCTGGAACCCATGACCTACATGAACCGCTCGGGCCAGGCGGTGGGATCGCTGGCGCGCTTTTACAAGATTGCCCCCGACGAGGTGCTGGTGGCCCACGACGAACTCGACCTGGCCCCGGGCGAGTTGAAGCTCAAGAAAGGCGGCGGACACGCCGGCCACAACGGCCTGCGCGACATCCATGCCCAGCTGGGCAGCAGCGACTACTGGCGCTTGCGCATCGGCATTGGGCACCCGGGCGACAAGAGCGAGGTGGCGAACTGGGTGCTGAAAAAACCGGCCCCCGACCAGCGCGAGCCGCTGGAACAGGCGTTGGACCGGGCCTTGCGCGCCCTGCCCGACCTGCTGGCCGACCGCATGGACAAGGCCACGGCACTGCTGCACACCAGCAAGCCGCCTCGGCCCAAACCACCCAGGCCAGCGCCAGGCGGCGCGGCAACCCCTGTGGCCCCATCGAAGAGCGACCGAACGCTGTGAGGCAAGCCACCCCGCCAGGCCCAGGCGGGGTGCGTCGGTGCCCCAGCGGCGAGGGCACCGTGGTGACGCCAGACGACTCAGCGGCGGCGGCGGGCCGGCGCGGCGGGCGCGCCACCGGCACGGGTTTCGATGTGGCGGAAGGTGATGCGGCCCTTGGTCAGGTCGTAAGGCGACAGCTCCAGCGACACCTTGTCGCCGGCCAGGATGCGGATGTGGTGCTTGCGCATCTTGCCACCGGAGTAGGCGATCAGGGTGTGGCCGTTGTCGAGCGTCACGCGGAAGCGCGAATCGGGCAGAACTTCGTCCACCTTGCCTTGCATTTCAATCAAATCTTCTTTGGACATCCAGAACTCCTGGGAGGTTGGTATACGGGTGCTGGGCGGCGGTCCGGCTGGCCGGCACGGGGGCTCGACACCAGCGGGCACCACAGCCCAGCAGTGGCCGACCGCGAGGGCGCGCGGTCAGCGGGAGGGCTCGCCACAAACGGGGGGAGTTTGACAACCTGAAGGGCCGGGAACCGGCGCCGTGGGTGGGTGGGCGGATCTGGCCACAGACCGCACCCCGTCAGACCACTGTTGCCACGAGGCAAGCAATCGGGGAAACAACCTTGGGATTATACCTTGCCCCTGCTTTTTTGGCCAATGCCGCCGGGCCTGCGCCGACGCCTCAGGACACAAACCGGTGCCACACCGCTCAGGCGGCCGCGGCCTGCAGCCGACGGTATTTCTGCCAGAGGCTTTCCTGGCTTTCCACGTGGCCCGGGTGCACGGGGATGCACTCCACCGGGCAGACCTGGACGCACTGGGGCTCGTCGAAATGCCCCACGCATTCGGTGCAGCGGGCGGGGTCGATCTGGTAGAAGTCCGGCCCCATGCTGATGGCCTGGTTGGGGCATTCGGGTTCGCAGACGTCGCAGTTGATACATTCGTCGGTGATCATCAGGGCCATGGCGTGTCCTCTTCAGCGCTCGACCGGGGCCAGCGCGCCCTGCAGGCGGTCCAGCACATTGGCGGGGACCATCTCGCGCACGTCGCCACCGAGCTTGGCGATTTCGCGCACCAGTGTGCTGGAAATGCATTGCAGCTGCGCCTGCGGCAGCAAAAACACCGTTTGCACCGTGGGCAAGAGCTTGCGGTTCATCGCGGCCATCTGGGCCTCGTAGTCGAAGTCGGCGACGTTACGGATGCCACGCACCACGGCACAGGCCCGGTGCTGGCGGCAGAAGTCCATGATCAGCCCCTCGAACGGCAGCACCCGCACGGCCGCGCAGTCGCTCAGGCTGTCGGCCACCATGCGCAGCCGCTCGTCGAGGCTGAACAGGGTTTTCTTGTGGTGCGCCACGGCCACGGCCACGATGAGTTCGTCGAACAGGCCAGCGGCGCGGCGGATCACGTCTTCGTGGCCCAGGGTGATGGGGTCGAAGGTGCCGCTGTACACCGCGACGCGCGGGGCGGAAAGGGGATCGGTCATAGGGCAGGATTATCGCCGGCCCCCGGCGCTGTGCCGGCTTCGGTCAAGGTCAGAAGGTGGTGGTGCACCGTGCCCGCCCGTCCGCGTCGGTGGCAATGCCAGCCCAGGGATTGCAGTTCCTCGTCGCCCCAGGCGCGCGGGGCTTCAAGGTAGAGCTGTCCGTCGGGCCGCAACAGCGGCCGCGCGGCCTGGAGCGCGGCCAGGTAGAGCGCGGCATTGCCGCCCTGCGCGGCGTCGCCAAACGGCGGGTCAAGAAAGACCACGTCCCAGGCCCCGGCGGGCGCTTGGCGCAGTCCGGCCAGGGCGTCGCCGGTCTGCACCCGCACCTGGCTGGCCTGCAGCCGTTGCGCCTGGCTGCGCAGGTGGGCGGCCAGGCCGGGGTCCAGTTCCAGCATCAGCACCTCCACGGCGCCGCGGGAAGCGGCTTCGAAGCCCAGGGCGCCGCTGCCGGCGAAGGCGTCGAGGCAGCGCAGGCCGCGCAGGTCCTGGCCCAGCCAGTTGAAGAGGGTTTCGCGCACCCGGTCGGGAGTGGGCCGCAGGCCGGGGCGCACCGGCACGGTCAGCTTGCTGCGCTTCCATTGGCCGCCGATGATGCGGACCTCGCCGGCGGTGGTGCGGGGCGCGCCCTTCATGGCGTGGCCCCCACCACCACGGTGACCAGGCGGTCGGGGTGCAGCACCCGCTGCCAGGCGCGCACGATGCGGTCCCGGTCGATGGCGCCGACCTGCGCGGTCCAGCGGTCCAGGTAGTCCAGCGGCAAGCCGTGCCAAGCCAGGGCGGCGACGTTGTCCAGCAGTTTGCGGTTGCTGTCCAGGCGCAACGCAAAACCATTGACCAGCGCGGCCTGGGCCTCGGCCAGCTCCTGCTCGGTCGGCCCTTGCTCGACAAAGCGGCGCAGCTCGCTGTGGATCAGTTCCACCGCCTGGTCGGCCTGGTCGGGCCGGGTCTGGACCGACACGCTGAACGCGCCGGCGTGGCGCCCCGGTGAAAACTGGCTGAACACGCCGTAGGTGAGCCCGCGTTTTTCGCGCAGCTCCTGCATCAGCCGCGAGGTGAAGCCGCCCCCACCCAGGATGTGGTTGCCCACCAGGATGGCGAGGAAGTCCGGGTCGTCGCGCGCGATGCCGGGCTGGCCCACCAGCACCTGGGCCTGGGCCGCGGCAAAGGGCAGCTGCACCCGCTCGGGCCGTGTCAAGGGGGCGACCTCGGGCACCGCGGGCAGCGCGGTGCAGCCGTGGTTGGCCCAACCGGCCAGCAGGCGGTCCACCACACGGGTGGCGCTGGCGCGGTCCAGCGCCCCCACCAGGGTGATCCGGGCGTCGCAAGGGCGGGCGTGGCGGCGGTAGAAGTCACGCAGCGCCGCGGTGTCGATGGCGGCCCAGGTCTCGGGCCGGGCCTCCTGGCCATAGGGGTGGCTGCGGTAGACGGCGTCGGCAAAGCGGCGGCCGGCCCAGGTGTCGGGCCGCGTCTGGGCCTCGCGCCAGGCCGCCGTGAGGCGGGCCCGTTCGCGCGCCCAGACCGGGTCGGCCCAGGCCGGCGCGGCCAGTTGCCGGCTGGCCAGCGCCACGGCCGCGTCCAGCACGTCGGGCTGGGTCAGGGTGCGCAGCTGGATGCTCAGGCGGTCGCTGCCGGCGCTGGCCCCGAACTGGGCCCCGAGGTCGGCCCAGGCCTCGACCACGGCGTTTTCGTCCAACGCCGGTCCGGCCGGGCTGGCTTGCACGCCTTGGGTCAGCAGCAGCGCGGTGGCCGCGGCCAGACCGGCCTGCGCCGGCGGATCGCGGCGGCTGCCACCGTCCACATCGATCTGCACGTCCAGCATGGGCAGGCTGTCGCTGCGCACCAGGTAGACGCGGGCGCCGTTGGGCTGGGTCCAGTGTTCGATCGGCAGGGCGGCGCTGGCGCTGCCGCTGGCCCAGACCAGGCACAGCATCAGCCAGCCGCGCCACGGGCAACGTGTCGGCTTCATGGCGACTCCTCCGGCAACAGCCAGGCGGCGGTGAGCCGGTCATCGGTGAAGTAGCGCTGCGCCACCGCCTGCACCTGCGCCGGGGTGACGGCGCGCAAGCGCTGCAGCAGCGTGTCGGAAGCCGTGACCGGCCAGCCCTGGGCCCAGTGGCTGCCCAGTTCGCGGGCCTGGGCAAACAGGGAATCGCGCTTGAACACCTCGCTGGCGGCCCACTGGCGCTGCACGCGCTGCAGCTCGGCCGGGCTCACGCCCTCGCGGGCGATGCGCTGGACCTCGGCTTTCAGTGCGGCCTCCAGGCGCTCGGGCGCCACGCCGGCCACGGGTGCCGCGTTGAGCAGGAACAGTTGGGGCCCACGCCCGGACAGGCCGTAGCCGGCCCCGACCGCATCGGCCAGCCGCACCCCGTCGCGCCCCTGCACCAGCGTGCGCTCCAGCCGCGCGGCGCTGTGGCCGTCGAGCACACCGGCCAACAGCACCAGGGCCAGGGCGTCCTGGCTGGCGGGGTCGTCGGCGTCGGGCTGGGCCAGGCCCGGCACCGGGTAACCCAGCAACAGCAGGGGTTGCTGGGTGCGGCCTTTCAGGACCACCCGGCGCGTGCCCTGTTGCACGGGCTCGGCCTGGGGTTTGCGGGCGGGCACCGGGGCGGCGGCGATGGCGCCGTAGTGGCGCTCGGCCCAGGCCCGCACCTGCGCCACGTCCACATCGCCGGCCACCACCACGGCGGCGTTGGCCGGCACGTACCAGCGGCGGTAAAAGGCGCGCACGTCGTCGGGGGTGAGCGATTGCAGGTCGCTCATCCAGCCAATGATGGGCCGGCGGTAGGGATGGGCCAGCCAGGCGGTGGCGCTGAACAGTTCGTACAGCCGGGCCGGGGGCGACTCTTCGACGCGCTGGCGCCGCTCCTCCATGATGACCGCCATTTCACGGGCAAACGCGTCGTCGGACCAGCGGTTGTGGGCGAAGCGGTCGGCCTCCAGCGCCATCACCGCTTCCAGCCGGTCGGCGGGCACCTGTTGGTGGTAAGCGGTGACGTCGCGGCTGGTGAAGGCGTTTTCCCGTCCACCCAAGGCGGCGACACGGCGCGAGAATTCGCCCTCGGCCAGGCGTTCGGTGCCTTTGAACAGCATGTGTTCCAGCACGTGGGCGACGCCGCTGGTGCCGTCGGTCTCGTCCACCGAGCCCACGCGCACCCACAGCATGTGCACGGCGGTGGGGGCGCGGCGGTCGGGCTGAACGATCAGGGTCATGCCGTTGGCCAGGGTGAACACCTGCGCCCGACCTTGGGGATGGGCCGCTTCGGCCGAAGCCGATGGGCCCACCGCGGCCGCCGCGGGCGTGGGCAGGGGCGCCGCCAGGCCCACCGAGACCAACCCACCGGCCAGTGCCAGTGCCGCCAGCAGCGGGCGCGCACGGCCGGCAAAAGTCGCTTGTACGGGTTTCATAGAATGCGGATGATTCCAGAAACGCGCCAAATGTTCAGTTTCCTCAAGAAAAAATTCTTCTCGTCCCCCCCGGCCGAGCCCACACCCGCCGCCCCGGTGGCCGAAGCACCCGCGCCGGTGCTTGCACCGGCACCGGTCCCGCCGCCTGCACAGCCTGCCCGGGCCGCGGCACCGCCATCGGAACCCAGCCGCCCCGTGCAGGCCGCCACGGTGCCTGCCGAGGCCACCCAGCCAGCCAGCAACCCGCTGCCCGTCGCGGCTCAGGGGCAACCAACCACGGCCAGCGCACCGACCGAGGCGCCCCCGCCCCCGGTCCGCCAAGGCTGGCTCAGCCGGCTCAGCGCCGGGCTGAAAAAAACCGGCAGCAGCCTCAGCACCGTGTTCACCGGTACGCGCATCGACGAGGCGCTGTACGAGGAACTGGAAGCCGCCCTGCTGATGGCCGATGCCGGCACCCAGGCCACCGCCCACCTGCTGGACGACCTCAAGCGCCGCGTCAAGGCCGACAAGACCACCGACCCGGCCGCCGTCAAAGGGCTGCTGGCCACCGCCATCGCCGACCTGCTGCGGCCGCTGGAAAAGGCCCTGCCCATCGGCGCCCAGCCCGACGGTCCCACGGTGCTGATGGTGGCCGGCGTCAACGGTGCCGGCAAAACCACCACCATCGGCAAACTCACCTGGCACCTGTCGCACGCCGGCGCCTCGGTGCTGCTGGCCGCGGCCGACACCTTCCGCGCCGCCGCGCGCGAACAACTGGGCGTCTGGGCCGACCGCAACACGGTCGACATCGTCAGCCAGGAAGGGGGCGACCCGGCCGCCGTCAGCTACGACGCGGTCAGCGCCGGCCGCGCCCGGGGCAAGGACGTGGTGATCGTCGACACCGCCGGCCGCCTGCCGACCCAACTGCACCTGATGGAGGAGCTGAAGAAGATCAAGCGCGTGGTGCAAAAGGCCGACGCCAGCGCCCCGCACGAGGTGCTGCTGGTGATCGACGGCAACACCGGCCAGAACGCCCTGGCGCAGGTCAAGGCCTTCGACCAGGCGCTGGGCCTGACCGGGCTGGTGGTGACCAAGCTCGACGGCACCGCCAAGGGCGGGGTGCTGGCCGCCATCGCCATGTGGTCGCGCGAACAGGGTCGCTCGGTGCCGGTGTACTTCATCGGGGTCGGCGAACAGCTCGAAGACCTGCAGACCTTCAACGCCCAGGAGTTCGCCCAGGCCCTGCTGGCCTGAACGCACCCCCGGTTTTTCCCTAGCCCATGGCACCAGACCCGGGACTTCCCTGTAAGCTTGGTGTGATGTGGATTCTTACAATTTAAGAGTTTGCACATATCAGCATCGTGTGATGCAGTGCAGGTTTTTCAGCGCCGAACCCCACCCAGGAGACCACCCGAATGAAACGCATCCTTCCGCTCATCGCCGCCGGCGTACTGGGGGCCACTGCCCTGGGCGCCCACGCCCAGGTGTCTCAGGTCAAGGTTTGGGCCGCGGCCTGCGCCAACTGCCACGGCACCAACGGCCGCGCCCAGCCCGGCATGGAAGCCCTGGCCGGCAAGGACAAGGACGAACTGGCCCAGAAAATGCTGGACTTCAAGAGCGGCCGCAAGCCCGCCACCATCATGCACCAGCTCTCCAAGGGCTACTCGGACGAGCAGATCCACGCGATCGCCGCCTACTTCGCCGCCCAGAAAAAATAAGGAGCCCCGCCATGAAACGCCGTCAATTCGTACAAACGCTCGCCGCCGGTTCCGCGCTGGGCTCGCTGGGCCTCATGACCGGCTGTGCCAGCACCGGCGGGGGCAGCGGCCCCCACGTGGTGGTGGTCGGCGGGGGCTACGGCGGTGCCACCGCCGCCAAGTACACCCGCATGTTCTCCGAGGGCAAGGTGCGCGTCACCCTGATCGAGCCGAACCCCGCCTTCATCTCCTGCCCCATCTCCAACCTGGTGATCCAGGGCAGCAAAACCCTGGCCGACATCACCACCCCCTACGACGGGCTGGAGAAGAACCACGGCGTGAAGATCGTGCGCGACATGGTCGCCAGCATCGACCCGGACAAGCGCACGGTCAAGCTGGCCAGCGGCGCCGAGATGGCCTACGACCGCCTGATCGTCTCGCCCGGCATCGACTTCATGTGGAACACCCTGCCCGGCATGGCCAAAGAAGGCGCCAAGGACAAGGTGCTGCACGCCTGGAAGGCCGGTGCCCAGACCGTGGCCCTGCGCCAGCAACTGGAAGCCATGCCCGACGGTGGCGTCTACGCCCTGTCCATCCCGCTGGCCCCGTACCGCTGCCCGCCCGGCCCCTACGAGCGCGCCTGCATGGTGGCCAACTACTTCAAGAAGGCCAAGCCCAAGAGCAAGGTCGTGATCTTCGACGCCAACGACGACATCCAGTCCAAAAAGGGCCTGTTCATGAAGGCCTGGAAGGAACACTACGACGGCATGATTGAGTACCGCCCCAAGCACAACGTCGTGGACGTGGACGCCGCCACCAACACCCTGAAGTTCGAGTTCAACGACGACTTCAAGGCCAGCGTGGCCAACGTGGTGCCCAGCATGCGCGCCGGTGACATCGCCGTGAAAACCGGCCTGGCCACCGCCAACGCCCGCTGGTGCGAGGTGGACTTCCTGACCTTCGAGTCCAAAGCCCACAAGCACATCCACGTGCTGGGCGACGCGATCCAGATCGCACCGGCCATGCCCAAGTCGGGCCACATGGCCAACCAGCACGGCAAGACCTGTGCCGCCGCCGTGGTCAGCCTGCTGATGGGCCAGGAACCGCCGGCCCTGCCGATCTACGCCAACACCTGCTACAGCTTCGTGACCGACGAGGACGTGGTCCACGTGGCCAGCGTGCACCGCTACGACGCCGAGAAGAAGACCATGCTGACCGTGCCGGGTTCCGGCGGGGTGTCGGCGGCCGCCAGCGAACTGGAAGGCCGCTACGCCCTGGCCTGGGCCAAGAACATCTGGGCCGACACGCTGGTCTGATGCGTCGACCAAGCCCCGCGGCGCGGGGCTTTTTTTGACCCCCAAATATCAGTCTGAGGTTATGCAATGAAGTTTCTGACCCCGTCCGCCACCGCCCTGGCCCTGTCGCTGCTGGCCGTTGCCGGCAGCGCCCAGGCGCAAGCCGACGAGGCCCGCGCCAAGAAGATCGCCGGCGGCTCCTGCTTCCTGTGCCACGGCGCGCAGGGCGAATCGACCAGCGAAGTCTTCCCGCGCCTGGCCGGGCAACACGCCGAGTACGTGGCCAAGCAGCTGGCGGCGTTCAAGTCGGGCCAGCGCAAAAGCTCGGCCATGGCCGACATGGTGGCCAAGCTGACGCCGGACGAAATGCTGGCCCTGGGCCACTACTACGGCAAAATGAGCCTGCCGGCCGAAGAGGCCAAGGACCCGGCGCTGGCCCAGATGGGGCGCTACATTTACCACAACGGCAACAAGTTCAGTGGGGTGGCCGCCTGCGCCAGCTGCCACGGCACCGCCGGCGAAGGCGCGGCCCACCTGCCCCGGCTGGCCACACAGTTCTCGGGCTACCTGTTCACCCAGCTCAAGCAGTTCAACAAGCGCGAGCGCACCAACGACAACGCGGTGATGCACGCCATCACCGAAAAGATGACCGAACTGGAAATGGCCGCCGTGGCGGAATACCTCAGCGGCAAGTAAAGCGGGAGAGAGGCGGACACGCCCCGGTGGCAGCGCCACCCGGGGCGTTTTTTTGCGCGCGGCTCAATGCCCCGCGTGCAGCTTTTCGTGGATGCGCCGGGTGGTGCGCCACACCCCCCAGAGCACCACGGGAATCAGTGCACCGGCCGCCATTTCGGGGTGGATGGGCACCCCCGCCGTCTTCAGCGCCTTGGCCGCGTACAGCAAGAGGCTGACCACGTAGTAGGAGATGGCGGCGATCGACAGGCCTTCCACCGTGCTCTGCAGGCGCAGCTGCAGTTCCTGGCCCTTGGTGAGCTTTTCCAGCAGCTGCTGGTTCTGCACCTCGGTGGCGATGTCGACCCGGGTGCGCAGCAGCGCGCTGGTGCGGGCCACCCGTTCCGACAAAGTGGTCAGGCGACGCTCGGTCGAAGCCACCGTGGCCATGGCCGGGGACAGGCGGCGCTGCATGAATTCGCCAATGGTCTGGGTGCCGGGAATCGGGCGCTCGCGCAACTCCGCGATGCGCTGGGCCACCAGGGTGTCGTACGCCCGGGTGGCCGAGAACCGGTAACCGTGCTGGGCGATGGCCTTTTCCACCCGCGCCGCCAGGCCCACCAGGGTGTCCAGCATGGTCTGGTCGGACGAGGCCTTTTGTTCCAGGTCGGCGGTGATGTCGGCCAGCAACTGCTCGCTGTGGGCCAGTTCGGGCGACAGGGCCTTGGCCACCGGCAAACCGCGCAGCGCCATCAGCCGGTAGGTTTCCACCTCCAGCAGGCGGGCCGAGATGCGCCCGGCGCGGGTCTCGCTGGTCTCGGGCGGCACGACCACCAGCATGCGCTCAAAACCGCTGTCGCGCAGGCGGAAATCGGTCACCACCATGGAATGGGCGGTGTTGCCCATCAGCGAAGCCACCACCGGCTGTTCGCCCAGCCAGTCGCGGGCTTCGGCCAGGCGCTGCTCGGGGGCGCTGACGTCGCCCACCACCATGGCCAGCTTGATGGCACAGAAGGTGCGCCCCGGCACGGCCGCCAGCCAGCCCGGCGGCAGCAGCAAGTGGTCCAGCAGGTCGGGCGTGACCTGGCCCAACCCGGCGCCGGCAGGCAAAGGCTGTACCAGCGAATAGCGGGTGAATTCGGTGTGCCGTTCCCACTTGAGGGTGCAGCCCGGCAGGCGCAGACGCAGGAAGTGCGCGGCCAGGTCGTCGGGGGTCAGGCCCTCCTGGCCAGGCAGGCGGCGCAGGTGCTCGCACTCCTGCTCGCGCCCCACCCCCTCGTTGACCACGGCGAGGAAGACCACCAGCGCCGGCAGGTGGATGCGGGCCGAGGGCCGGGCGTGCACCTCGTTGTGGATGGCGGCGCGCCAGGGATCGTCGGGCGGCAGCAAGCCCCCCGGCGCTGAAGAAATCGTGTGCGGTGACGACATAGAAATACCCATGGGCGTATTACACCAGATGCCCCGCCCACCCAGGCAAACGGACGACGGGGCCGGCAAAACCGCGACAGTATCGCACCGGGCCGGCGGCCAGCGCCCGGCACACGGACACAAAAAAGCCTCCACGGGGGAGGCTTTTCCTCAGGACCACCCCGCCAGGGGTGGCTGCACGCAGGTCATGCGCCCAGTTTTTCCTTGATGCGGGCCGACTTGCCGCTGCGGTCGCGCAGGTAGTACAGCTTGGCGCGGCGCACGGCACCGCGGCGCTTGACCTCGATCTTGGCGATGCGGGGGCTGTACAGCGGGAAGGTCCGCTCGACGCCTTCGCCGTTGGAGATCTTGCGCACGATGAAGCTGGAGTTCAGCCCACGGTTGCGCTTGGCGATCACCACGCCTTCGTAGGCCTGCACGCGCTTGCGGTTGCCTTCGACGACGTTCACGCTCACGATGACGGTGTCACCGGGGGCGAAAGCGGGGATTTCTTTGTTCAGGCGAGCAATTTCTTCTTGCTCAAGGGTCTGGATCAGGTTCATGGTTTTCCTTCGTTTCCGATCATGAACGCGCTGCACTAAAGGCCTGGAATTCGGACACGGGGTGCGATCAAGGCGGCCGACAGAGGATCGAAAAGCCTTGGATTATAGCCTGCCGGCGCAGGGGCGATCAAGCCTTGGACGCGGGCGGATCGCCGGCTTCGCGCAGGGTGCGTTCGTCCTGCGGCGTGAGGGCGCCGGCGGCACGCACCGCGTCCAGCACGTCGGGGCGCCAGCGCGCCGTGGTGCGCAGGCGCTGTGCGCGGCGCCAGGCCTCGATCTGGCCGTGGTGGCCGGACAGCAGCACCGCCGGCACCTCCACGGCACCGGCCGGTCCCTGCCAGACCTCCGGGCGGGTGTAGTGCGGGCAGTCCAGCAGGCCGTCGAGCGCGGGGTTGAAGCTGTCCTGCTGGTGGCTGCCGGCGTCGTTGAGCACGCCGGGCTGCAGCCGGGCGACGGCGTCGAGCAGGGCCAGCGCCGCCAACTCCCCGCCCGACAGGACGAAGTCGCCCAGGCTGAGCTGGGTATCGACGCAGGCGTCGATGAAGCGCTGGTCGATGCCCTCGTAGCGGCCGCACACCAAAATGGCGCCCGGCCCCTCGGCCTGGGCCGCCACCACCGGGTGCGACAGGCGCTGGCCCAGCGGCGAGAACAACACGGTGGGCGACGGCACGGCCTCGGCCCGCTCGGCGCGGATGGCCTGCCAGCAACGGTACAGGGGCTCGGGCTGCATCACCATGCCCGGACCGCCGCCAAAGGGGCGGTCGTCCACCCGGCGGTAGTTGCCATCGGCGAAGTCGCGGGGGTTCCACAGCCGCACGTCCACCAACCCGCTGGCGTAGGCGCGGCGGTTGATGCCCTGGTTCAGGAACGGGCCAAACAGCTCGGGGAACAGGGTGATGACGTCGTAACGCATGGCGGGCGCGGGCGGTGCACGTCCACAACGGCGCGCCGGGCGGCGGGCTCAGTAATCGGGCTGCCAGTCGACCGTGATGCGGCGCGCGGCCAGGTCGACCCGGTCCACATACACCCCAACGAAGGGGATCATGCGTTCCACGGTGGCGTCGCCCACGGTCTGCGTCAGGCACAGCACCGAGTGGGGGCCGGTGGGCAACAGGTCGCGCACCGTGCCCAGGGGCAGGCCTTCGCGGTTGACCACGTCCAGGCCGATCAGGTCGACCCAGTAGTATTCGTCGGCGTTGCCGGTGTCGGGGAAGTCGGCCCGCGACACGAAAATGCGCGCGCCCTTGAGAGCTTCGGCGGCGTTGCGGTCGGCCACCGGGGCCAGTTGCGCGACGATGCCGTCGGCGTGCGGCTTGACTTCGGTGGCGTCGAGAGCCACCACGCCGGTGAAGGCGTCAAACCCGCGGGCGTAGCGCCCTTCGGGGGGGCACAGGTACCAGTGGCGCGTGCCCAGGAGCACATCGGCACTGGCGCTGTGCGGGTGCAGGCGCACCCAGCCTTTGATGCCCCACGCTTCCTGAACCCGCCCGACCTCGACCGCATCGGCGGGCAGGGTAGCGGGCGCGAGGCCAGGCACGGCGGCCATGGTGTGGCGTGGGGCGACCGGGCCTTAGGCCGCGGCCGGTGCCGCTTTGGCGGCTTGCTTGATCAGGCGCTGCACGGTGTCGGACGCTTCGGCGCCCACGCTCAGCCAGTAGTTCAGGCGGTCCTGGGCGATGCGCAGGGGCTCTTCGCCGCCGCGGGCCAGCGGGTTGTAGAAACCGACGCGCTCGATGAAGCGGCCATCGCGACGGCTGCGCTTGTCGGCCACGACGATGTTGTAGAACGGACGGGCTTTGGCGCCGCCGCGGGAGAGTCGAATGACGACCATGATTTATCCTTCGGGTGGTTTGAATTTTTGCAACGCCTGAGACACACGACTGACCACCCGGCCAGCGAAACGCTGCAAACCGCGTATTATAACCCCCAGCTGTTCCCACCGCATGATCCTGATCCGTGACAGCCGCGACGACGACCTCGCGGCCCTGACCGCGCTGTACGCGCACCACGTGCAAACCGGCACCGGCACCTTCGAAACCGAGCCGCCGAGCGCAGCCGACCTGGCCCAGCGCCGCGCCGATGTGCGGGACAAGGGCCTGCCCTGGCTGGTGCTGGAGGTGGACGGCGAGGTGCAGGGCTTTGCCTACGCCAACTGGTTCCGCCCACGGGCCGCCTTCCGCTACGCGGTGGAGGACTCGATCTACCTGGCCCCGGCCGCCGCTGGGCGCGGGCTGGGCCGTGCCCTGCTGGCCGAACTGCTGGCCCGTTGCGAGGCCGCCGGCATGCGCAAGGCCATCGCGGTCATCGGCGACTCGGCCAACGCCGGCTCCATTGGCCTGCACCGGGCGCTGGGCTTTGCCCACACCGGCGCGGTGAGCGCCTGCGGCTGGAAGTTCGGGCGCTGGCTGGACATCGTGCTCATGGAAAAAACCTTGGGCACGGGCGCCCACACCCCGCCGGCCACGGCCTGAACCCACCCACCCCGACGGCGCGGAACCTTTTGCCCGCGCCGGCACACTGTCTTAGCCATGACCGCACCCTTCCCCACCGCCCCCCGCCGCAAGCACAAAACCCTGGCCACCTGGCTCGCCCTGGTGGGCGGCACGCTGGGCTGGCACCGCCTGTACCTGTACGGCTGGAACGACATGTGGGCCTGGGCCCACGCCATCCCCACGGCGCTGGGCCTGTGGGGGGTGGA